>JAFGUL010000047.1 GCA_016938535.1 Candidatus Delongbacteria bacterium | reverse complement strand
CTGAGATCCCGGCATATCTGGCAAGCAGACAGATCTCTTCGCCATAAAATCCGTTGGGTGAGGGAGAGATGGTTCCGGGAGCATCAGACTGGCGTACAGCTGAGATATCAAAAACTGCCACATCTGAATCGCGGAACAGGGGTTCAGTGAGATGGACAGCCTTCCGTACATCACCTATCCTGACAAGTTCGGATTTCCTTTTCAGGAAACGGTTCAGTACCTGTTGATCATTCAGGTAAGTCTGATATCCGATATTTATAAAATGGGTTAAGGAACTTTTGTTATTATGGAGAATATGGTTAAGGTAGTTTAAAGAATCGGGTTCTTTTTTTTCATTTATGAAATCTATCCGGGAATCGACTGAAGTAATCGTATATTTTATTTTAAGATCCGACAAAGCCTTGTCAACAGCTATTATCAGAGAGCTGCTTCCGCCTATTATAACCGGGAAAATATTTTCTCCTGTCAGGCTGACGAGTATATCCCTCAGTCCTGATATGGTGTCATTAAAAGTAATCCCGTTTTTCATATTGCCCAGGTCAATTATCTTCGATTTGCCCGGTATCCTTGCCAGTTTGTAAAGTTCTCCCCGGATATTATCGGGAGCTTTCATGGTACCTGTGCCTGGTGAATTTCGTCCTTCGGGTACTCCGAACAGGGCAATTTTATACTTATTCAAATCCCTGAGAGGGGAACTTTCGGTATGGATTGAAATGTTATGGGGAAAGCCTGCCTGAGCTGACAGATATTCAAATTCAGGCTTTTCAATACTTACCGGGTTAAAATAATCATTCAGGTCTATCATTGGTTTTCAGGATTTTTTCCTGGTTTTTTCGCTTTTTTCAATTATCTGCAGGCAATCTTCCCTGGTCAGTTTTTCAGCGTCTGTCCCTTTGGGGAGCCTGTAATTTTGTTTCTCTCTCGTCAGATAAGGTCCGTATCTTCCGTTCAGAACCATAATATCTCCAAAATCCCGGATAATTTTTTTCTTATCGTTTTCATTCTTTTCATTAATTATTTCAACAGCTCTTTCGATGTTAACAGAGTATGGGTCATCAACTTCTTTTTTCAATGAAAAGAATTTGTTGCGGTATCTGATATAGGGGCCGAACTTCCCGATGCCTGCAACTATCTCATCACCTTCATGTGATCCGAGCGTTCTGGGCAGGCGAAACAGGTTCAGGGCTTCTTCAAGAGTTATGGTTTCGATGAGCTGATCACTGGTCAGGCTTGCAAACCTGGGTTTGTTACCGTTTTCAGTTGTTCCGATCTGGGCTACAGGGCCAAAGCGCCCCATCCTCACCGTAACGGGTTCTCCTGTCTCGGGGTGATTTCCGAGGGTCCTTACGCCAGTACTCCTGTTTTTATTTTCCAGGGTCTTTTCGACGGTTTTATGAAAAGGAGAGTAAAAATCCTTCAGCATAGCTGTCCATTTCAGATTGCCTTCAGCTATTTCGTCAAACTGTTCTTCAACCTCTGCGGTAAAATGATAATCAACTATTTCAGAAAAATTTTCGATAAGGAAATCATTAACGATCATTCCTATATCCTGAGGGAACAGTTTAGATTTTTCTTTCCCGGCAAGTTCGGTTTTTACCGATGAGCTTACTTTGCCTTTTTCGAGGACCATTATTTTCAGTTCTCTTTTCTCACCCTGCCGGTCTTCGCGTGAGACATAACCCCTGTTCTGAATTGTTGAGATGGTAGGTGCATAGGTCGAAGGTCTTCCTATGCCGAGTTCCTCAAGTTTTTTTACAAGGCTTGCTTCGGTGTAACGGGGTGGTGGAACGGTGAATTTCTGAGTAGCTGTAACACTTTCATAATAGAGAGGCATTCCTTTTCTGACGGGGGGTATAACATATTTTTCATCTTCCCCGTTTTCCTGATCTGTTGATTCGGTATATACCTTAAGGAAACCGTCAAATTTAATTACTTCACCGCTGGCAGTAAAAATGACAGGCGAGTTGCTCATGTCTATCGAGATGCTTGTTTTTTCAATTTCAGCATCTGCCATCTGGGAGGCTATTGTTCTCTTCCATATAAGCTCATACAGCTTCTTTTCATTAGGGTTTCCCTGTATTGTTCTGTTATCAGCAGAAGTGGGGCGTATTGCTTCATGAGCTTCCTGAGCTCCCTTCGATTTTGTTTTGAACTGACGGGTTCTTGAGTATTTCTCTCCGAATTCAGAAATTATCGTCTCGCGTGATTTTGCCAGAGCCAGTTTTGAGAGATTAGTTGAATCGGTTCTCATATAGGTTATCTTCCCGGCTTCATAAAGTCTCTGTGCAACAGCCATCGTCTGTGCTACGGAGAATCCCAGCTTGCGGTAGGCTTCCTGCTGAAGAGTGGAAGTTGTGAAGGGAGGAGCGGGAGATCTTGTTCCGGGTTTGACAGTTATGTCGGTAATTTTAAAATCAGAAGCGGAACAAAGTTCAAGGAATTTAATGGCTTCCGTTTCATCAGGGAATTTTTTTGAAGCTTCGGCCCTTAATTTTGAAGTATCTTTTTCTGAAGGGTCAGGTCTGAATAACGCGGAGATCCTGAAAGATGATTCTGCTTTGAATGCTATGATCTCCCTCTCTCGTTCAACAATAAGTCTTACAGCTACCGACTGAACTCTTCCGGCAGAAAGGGACGGCTGGACTTTTTTCCATAAGACCGGAGATATT
>JAFGUL010000262.1 GCA_016938535.1 Candidatus Delongbacteria bacterium | reverse complement strand
GTCTGGTGCGACATCAGGCATGACACAAAAAATATAGATGAGACTAAACTCGAATCGCTGATAACTCCAAGAACTAAGGCGGTCGTTGTCGTTCATTACGCCGGTGTCGGTTGCGAAATGGACATGATCACCGAAATCTGCAAAAAACACAGTCTGATCCTTATCGAAGACGCCGCTCAGGCGATAGATTCAACATACAAAGGCAAACCGCTCGGGAGCTTTGGCGACCTTGCTGCCCTCAGTTTTCACGAGACCAAGAATATTCAGTGCGGTGAAGGCGGAGCACTTCTCGTCAACGATCCCGATATGATCGAAAGGGCGGAATTTATCAGAGATAAAGGCACTAACAGGATACAGTTTAACAAGGGAATTGTTGACAAATATACCTGGGTCGAGCTCGGATCAAGCTTTCTGATGTCGGAGCTTCAGGCTGCATTTCTTTATCCTCAACTGGAAAATTCGGTTAAAGTTAATGAGAACAGGCTAAGAAGCTTCGATCGATACTATGAACTGCTTTCTGGATTCATTCCTGCCGATAAACTTCCGGTCATACCTGAGAACTGCACTCATAATGCTCACATGTTCTACATTATGACGGATTCGTTCGAAGAAAGGGCAGATCTGATAAAATTTCTCGGAGAAAACGGGATTTATGCTATATTCCACTATGTACCGCTCCACAAAGCACCTTACTGGAAGGGAAAATATGATGGTTTGACTCTCGAAAACACAGAAAAAGTTTCACAAACTTTACTCAGGATACCGATGTTTTATGAACTTAAGAACGCAGAAATAGTTTATGTTTGTGAAAAAATAAGAGAATTTTATTCGGAGAGGCGGAATGAAGAAGACTAAGGGCATTATTCTCGCAGGCGGAGCAGGCACAAGGATGTATCCGATGACGAGCCTTTACAGCAAGCAGCTTATAGCGATTTACGATAAACCTATGATATATTATCCGCTTAGCACAATGATACTTGCCGGAATTAAAAATATTCTGATTATTTCTAACGATGAAACTATTCCTCACTATAAAAAACTCTTCGGGGATGGAAAGCATCTCGGAATGAATATCGAATATGCCGTTCAGCCTGAACCAAAAGGGATCGCGCAGGCATTTATAATAGGTGAGAAGTTCATCGGGACAGATAACGCAGTTCTGATACTCGGCGACAATATTTTTTACGGTTATCTCAACTTTCTGCGTGAAGCGATCGAAAACAACAAAGCTGCGACAGTATTCGGTTACTTCGTAAAAGACCCCGAAAGATACGGTGTAGTAGAATTTAACGACAATGGTAAAGCTGTCTCAATCGAGGAAAAGCCGAAAAAACCGAAGTCAAATTACGCAGTTCCCGGAATCTATGTTTTTGACAACAGCTGCATTCAGAGGTCGAAAGACCTGAAACCTTCAAAACGCGGCGAGCTTGAAATCACCGATCTGATAAAAACTTATCTTGAAGAAGATGTGCTTCAGGTAAAAAAGATCGGAAGAGGCATAGCCTGGCTTGACAGCGGTACGCCCGATTCGCTACTGGACGCGAGCACTTTCATAGCTTCGATAGAACAAAGGCAGGATCTCAAGATAGGCTGTGTCGAAGAAGCGGCATTTAAAGCCGGTTTCATTGACAAAAAGGGCATGAAGAAGATAATAAAGAATATGCCGAATTCGTTTTATAGAGCGTATCTCGAAAAAGCACTGGAGCACAGAGAATAGATGAGTGATGTAAGAGGATATATTTTTACTAAACTGAGATATTATCGGATATTGAAATATCGTATAATCTGCTCAATAGTGACTAAAATTGCACTTTCGTCAAAAGGAATAAAATACGGAAAAGGCATAAAATTTTACGGACTTCCCGTTGTCGTAAGAATGATTGGCAGCAAAATCTCAATAGGTAAAAACTGCTCTTTCAGATCTGATTTTACATCAAATCTTGTCGGTGTGAACAGGAAATGCATAATTACAACACTAAGACGCGGAGCAGAGGTAAAGATCGGAAGCGGATCAGGATTCAGCGGAACTGTCATTGCCGCCGCAGGCAACATCAAGATAGGTAAAAATGTGCTCTGTGGTGCTAATACAACAATTACAGACTACGATTGGCATGGAATTGCACCTGACAAGAGAAATAATTCTGCAGATCCTAAACCGGTTGTAATTGAAAATAATGTTTGGCTGGGATTAAATTCTGTAGTCTTGAAAGGTGTTACTATCGGCAGGAATTCGGTGATCGGGGCAAACAGTGTAGTTACAAAGGATATTCCTGATAATGTAATTGCAGCAGGAAATCCATGCAGAGTGATAAAAGAAATAAAAGAAGTTGAAAAAACGGAGAAAATGTAATGAGATCAGCATTAGTACTTGGGGCAGGCGGATTTATAGGAAGCCATCTCGTCAAAAGACTTAAAAACGAAGGGTATTGGGTTCGGGGAGTTGACTTAAAATATCCCGAATTCAGCGAAACGAAGGCAGATGATTTTATAATCGGAGATCTAAGGGACAACAAAATTGTCGAAAAAGTACTCATGCCTTATAATGATCAGGCTTTTGACGAAGTTTATCAGCTCGCTGCAGATATGGGCGGTGCTGGCTTTGTATTTTCGGGAATGAACGATGCGGAGATCATGCATAATTCAGCTTTAATTAACCTTAATGTCGGCGAGTGGGCGGTCAAACATAAAATTAAAAAATTATTTTATTCTTCTTCAGCCTGTATATACCCGGAATACAACCAGATGAACCCGAACAATCCAAAATGTTCTGAGGATTCAGCATACCCCGCAATGCCGGACAGCGAATACGGTTGGGAAAAAATGTTTAGTGAAAGGATGTTCTTCGCATTTGCCAGAAACCACGGACTAAATGTAAGAATAGCCAGATTTCATAACATATTCGGACCTGAAGGTGTCTATGACGGGGGAAGAGAAAAAGCACCTGCTGCTATCTGCAGAAAAGTAATAAAAGCAGAAGACGGATCCGAAATAGAGATATGGGGTGACGGAAAACAAACCCGTTCATTTTTATACATAGATGAATGCCTCGAAGGTGTAAGAAGGCTGATGAATTCTGATTTTCAGGGTCCGGTCAACATCGGTTCGGAAGAGATGGTTACAATTAATCAGCTTGTTGATATGGTGATTGGATTTTCTGCAAAGAATCTCAAAGTAAAGCACATTGAGGGTCCTCTTGGAGTAAGAGGAAGAAATTCAGACAATCACCTCATCAAGGAAAGGCTCGGATGGTCACCGTCACAAAAACTTAAAGACGGAATGAGTTTAACATTTGAATGGATCAAAAAAGATATTGAAAAATAAATTAATAAATCTGTTAAACCGCAGAAAAATTAAACAGGCCGGAGCACTTTATTCATCAATGATTTTGGGGATTGTGTTCGGAGTTGTTATCAGTGTAGTGAATACACGCCTCCTCGGTCCTGAAGTTTACGGAGATTATAAATTTATCCACAGCGTTTACTCGTTTTTCACGATCGTTATAGGATTCGGATTTCTACAGTCTGTCGGTAAAATGCTTGCTGAAAAGAAAAATGAAGCTTTAAGGAAAGAACTCATCGGAAGTTCTGTTCTGATTACCGTAATGATGGGTTGTGTTTTTGCAGTGATAATGCTTATTTTTGCTGTTTTTCAAAAACATTTCTTTCCCACTGATTTAAGCGGTGTAATATTAATGCTCACACCTGTACTTTTTTTCGTTCCCTTCAATAAATATTTTGAAAATGTATTTCAGGGTGATAACAAAATATATGAACTCGCAATATTCAGACAGCTCCCTCAGCTTATGTACCTTGTATCTGTAATTATAATGGCGAAATTCGGATGGTTAAATCTTATCAGTGCTTTGTACGCTCAGCTTACAGCATTTATTCTAGTTGAGGCGGTTCTTCTTGTAAGGCTAAAGCCATATTTCAAAAATCTTAAGAAAAATATAAAATATATTTATGAAGATACAAAAACATACGGATTCCATGTTTATCTCGGTACTCTTTTCGGAGTCGCCTCTACCAGCTTTGCACCTGTTGTGCTCAGTTATTTCTCTGACAGTAATGTAAGTGTAGGCTATTTCTCTCTTGCGATCACTGTAACTGCTCCGCTTATGATGATTCCAAGTGTTGTAGGAACAACGATGTTCAAAGAGTTCGCGAACTCTCCTAAAATTCCGGCAAAAGCAACTTATGCAACTCTCGGATCGTCTTTAGTAACACTTCTGCTCTTTCTTCTTATAATAAAACCCGTAATAATTTTTCTTTACACTGATAAATTTATTGATGTAGTACCTTTGGCATATATTGTTTCGATCGCACAAATACTTCACGGTTACGGAAATTATTACAACAGATTTCTCGGAGCTCATGGTCTTGGTAAGAAGCTGCGGAACGGAGCATTTCTGGTGGGAATCTCAAATCTTGCAGGCTTTGTATTTCTCGTGCCGGCTTTTGGTGCTTACGGTGCGGCTTTTACTAAACTGTCTTCAGGACTTGTTTTTGTGGTTTCTATGTACATCTATTACATTTACTACACAAGATCAAATAAGTTTAAGGCTTAACAGCTTCCATGAACAGAGCCGAAGGGTCAAAAACTCTTCCTTCTTTTACATCCAGCTCATAATTTTCCCAGTTTGGAATACTGCTCGAAAAAGGATCTTTAACTTTTACATCTTTAAATCCTGTTTCTTTCAGCATAACTGAAAGAGAATAGCGGTCATACATCCAATAATGAATCTCTCCGCTTGTCCTGAGTTCTCCGATTCTGCTTTTTTCTGTTGAAAAAATGCTTTTCAGAATCAGTCCTGTTTTTTTTAATAATTTAGACACCAAACTCCTTCTGCTTGGAGTATTTTTCGATAACAAACTATCCCGTTTCTTCTTGTCATAATAACCTATTCGCTTTTCAATGAAATCTTTATTAATAATGTCAGGTTTTTTTAGAAATTCCGACATTTCGCCGCCGCTTTTATTTCTTATTGTCTGGTCGTACATTTCGAGCATGATCCATTCATAATCGGCTTTTGACGAATCAGTCAGGTTTTCAATATTCTCTTTAACAAGTCTTAGATATTCAGAAGCTATATTCTCAAGATCAGGGACGACAACTCTAATAACTCCACCAGGCTTCAAAACACGATAACATTCATTGATGAATTTCGAAGCTTCTTTCTTTTGGAAGTGCTCCAGAACCTGTGAATGATAGACCGCATCAAAGTAATTGTCAGGATAGGGAATACCTTTGAGCAAATTATACTTAAACACAAACGGACTTTCCGAAACAAAATCAATATTTATCCAGCCTTCGTGAAATTTATAACCGCATCCGAGATTTAGAAGTTTTAATTTTCTCATTAAACTTGCTCCTTTTAGCTTAAAGTTAAGACACGATGTAATAAAAAACAATATTTTTTTGACTATACGGTGAGAAT
>JAFGUL010000261.1 GCA_016938535.1 Candidatus Delongbacteria bacterium | reverse complement strand
TATTTCGTTTATGCTGAAATTGAAATATTTAAAATGAGCTTTCTGTTATTTCAGAAAAGATTTTCTATCTTTAACAGTTGTACTTAAAACATTTATGCAATGGCAAGTCTTAAGTTTCTTCTGGGATTGGTTCCCTCTACCGCTAAAATTGAACAGGCAGAAAAAGCGCTTATCGATGAATTCAATAAGCTTGCAGCTTTTTCTGAATCTGATATTCTGAAAAAATTCAATGAGCTTAAAGATCTGATCAACTCGTCGGATTTCCTCCACAAAAAGAAAGAGATAGAGTCTCTCAACTACAAAAATTCAGAGGAGTATGCCAGGGAAAAGGAATTTCTGTCCCTGCAGAAAGCAAAGGATATTGTTATGTATTTCAGGACTGTAGCAGGTTCTGCATTGAAGAGATTCAAAGATCTTGATGGTTCTCAGAAAATTGCTGACTATGAATCCCTGGAGAAGCTCGTAAAATCTCTTGAATTCAGAGAGCAGAAAAAAACCAAAGAGTTTAAAGGAAGTGAATCTGAAAGAAAACTCCAGGATTATAATCGTCTCAGGGCAAGCTCGGAAATCAGGGATTATTACAAGTTCAGGAACTCAAAAGAATATGCCAATTTTCTTAATACCGAAGGTTCCCAGAGGCTTGCAAGATATAACGAAATGAAGGAATATATCTCGACTTCTGAGTTCCGGGAAAAGAAAAACTACCTGCTCGATAAGAAAAGGTTTGAAAAAACAGACATGTTCAAGCAGATACAGGAGTTTGAAAAGTTGAAGAAGAACGAGGACATTGTCTGGTATTTTAAAGTCAAGGACTCCGATAAATTCAATATTCTAAAGGAAAGAGAGCTTACTTTCAGCGATGAATTTGAAGGTAATGTACTGGACACAGATAAATGGCTCACAAATTATTACTACGGAGACAAACTCTTACATGACAGGTATTCCGTCGGAAATGATCTTCAGGCTTATACTGAAAAAGAGAACTTTGAAATCCGGAACAGTCTGCTGAAGATTATTACCAAACCTCAGAAAATTGAAGGTAAGCTATGGACAGAAGGAGGCTTTAAAGTTCATAATTTCGATTTTACATCAGGGATTATCAATACAGCAAAGAGTTTCAGACAGAAGTACGGCATATTCACAGCTAAAGTTAAACTGGGCAATCCAAGGGCTAAATGTGCTTTCTGGATGCTGGCCGATAAAATAACTCCTCATATTAATGTCTGCCGCAGTTCCGACGGCAAAGTCTTCTTTGATTTTTTCCCATCCCCTGAAAAGAAAGCCAGCTCTTCCCTGGCGGGAAAATATGCGAACGATTTCTATATCTATACCCTGGAGTGGACACCAGATAAACTGACCTGGAAAGTCAACGATACTGTTGTTATGACACAGACTTCAGATGTGCCCCGGGAACCTATGTATGTCGTGTTCTCAGGCGGCTTGGATAAACCCGTCCACAGTATGATGACCACAGAAATAGACTGGGTAAGGGTATACCAGCCAAAAAAATGACTCCCGGCAGGCTGATGCTACTATTCTCTGTATGGAATCCCGGCGAGCGCATTGGCTTCGCCAATTCCGCTCTGCGGAACTGCGTCGCGTTTTCCGCTTCTCACCTTCGCTTACCGGTGGTCAGCTCCGGCGAGCAAAGAGCTGAAGTGACTTCGTCGAGCTCGTCGCGTTAACACGCTCCTCGGTTCGTCGCCAAGTTCCTTGGCTCATCGGCTCCTTGGCTCCTCCGCTCTGCGGAGTCGGTTGGCTTCGCTGAGCTCGTAAACTCGGTTCCCAGTAGCTTTGCTGCGGGGTTAGCGAGCAAATAAATATAAAAATCCTTAACGGGATCGATGATTCCTCGAAGCAAGCTTCGAGGAGAAT
>JAFGUL010000260.1 GCA_016938535.1 Candidatus Delongbacteria bacterium | reverse complement strand
ATTTTTCTTCTCTGCCCGATAAACCCCGAAAGAACACTGAGAGCAATAAGCAGTGAAAGATTGTATATCAGCTGTAAATATATCATACCGGCACCTCAATTTTACGATTCATTTATTTCCCCTTTATTATCGTAATTCTCCGGATTTTCCTCATTGAGCACGCCCCAGAAGTATCCGATATTCCTGACCGCTTTGTAGTAATGTTCGATCTCAATAGGCTTGACAACATAGGCATTGACACCGGCTTCGTATGATTCTATGATGTCCTGCTCGTAATTTGATGAACTGAACATAACTATCGGTATATTCTTAAGCGATTCCTCCTTCCTTACAGCTTGAAGAAGTTCTATGCCGTCCATTTTCGGCATTTTCTTATCGAGAATTACAACCGCAGGATTTTCGGGTTGTCTTCCTTCGTATTTACCTTTCCGCATAAGAAAATCTATACCTTCGGTCCCGTCGTTCAGCACAGCAACTCTGCCCTTAAAAGTCTCTTTGAGAGCTCTAACGGTAAGCTCAACATCGTTCTGATCGTCCTCAATAAGAAGAATATACTTTGATCTCATTTTATTCCCCCCTTGTTATTGGTAAGCTGAAATAGAAAACTGCGCCTTTATCTTCGCCTTCGGATTCTGCCCATGTTCTTCCGCCGTGTCTATAAATTATCCTTCTGACATTAGCGAGACCGATCCCTGTCCCCGGAAAATCCTTCTCAAGATGCAGTCTCTGGAACACTCCGAAGAGTTTGTGCTTGAATTCGGGATCAAATCCGACCCCGTTATCTTTTATTGAAAAAATGTATTCCCCGTTATCTTTTTTACATTTAATTTCTATTAAGACCGGATCTCTGCCTTTTGTGTATTTGCAGGCATTATCGATCAGATTTTCCCATACAGCTGAAAGAAGTATCCTGTCTCCCTTGACCAAAGGCATTTCTCCTATATCTGCTTCAACATTTCTTTCATCCTTACAGTCTTTATATTCTTTCATTACATTTTTGATGATCTCGCCCATTTTCACATCTGAAACAAGTATCTCCTGCCTTCCTGTCCTCGAGAATTTTAAGAGGTCGTCAATAAGTCTTTCCATCCTTTGGGCACTGGAAGTGATCTTGTTGAAGGTGCCTCTTGATCTTTCAGTTAGATTATCGGAATTTTCCTTGAGAAAGATATCTGTAAAACCGATTATATGCCTTACAGGAGCTCTGAGGTCATGAGAAACTGAATAGCTGAAAGATTCCAATTCTTTGTTGGTCATTTCAAGCTGAAGGGTTCTTTCTGCAACCTGTTTTTCAAGTTCTGCATTGAATTCTCTAAGTTTTCTCTCAATATTTTTCTTTTCAGTAATATCAATATTGAATTCGGCAACAAGTCTCCGTCCATTGATTTTCTCATTCAAAGATATAGTGTGCACTTCGATAAAACGGTTCTCTTTTTCAAGGTACTCCTCAGAAATAGTTGTGATCCCTGTTTTTAGAGCCTCGGGAATAGCGCAATTTGGACATTGTTTTTCCATTCCCATGAAATATTGGTAACATTTTTTCCCGCGGTGATCTCCCAGGGTCTTTGCCCAAACCGGATCAACATAAATTACATTATTCTCTTCGTCAATAATATCAAAACCGGTTTTAGTAGCTCCGAGCACATACTCGAACCTGGAATTAAGGGATTCGATCTCTCTTTCGGCATTCTTTTTTTCTGTTATATCCCTAAAAATGGACTGATAAGTTCCGTCAGCCATCATTTTGGTCTTCATCTCTATATTTACAAGCGTTCCGTCGGGTCTTAAAAGATCCCTCTCATTTACAACTACCTCTCCTTTTTTAAGAAGATCGAAATCCAAAGGTCTGTTTTCAAGACTCTCTTTTGTGAAAGGAACGGCTGTTACAAATTTGCCGACGAGATCCTCCCTTTTCATGCCTATTATCGAGCAGGCCATTTCATTGACATCTATTATAAATCCTTCGTGTGAACCAAGAAGTATTCCGTCAGCACCGAATTCGATCAGTCCCCTGAATCTCGCTTCGGATTTCTCAAGCTCGGATCTGTGCCGTAATTCTTCAGCTTCTTCTTTCTTTTTCTCCTTAACATATTTGATGTATAGCACTATTAAGCCCGAGAAAAGAAGAAGAACAACAAACGAGAGGACTGTTTTTGCAAATTCATTATTCTGCTTTATATGATCTTCATATAAAAAACCTTTGATATCGAATTCCGGTTTTATTATTCCCAGTTTTTGAAAAGTATCGGTTATGTGCCTCCATCTTCCCGCATTCATATGACCGATCTCAACAAGTTCTGGGTATATCAGCTTCTTCATCTGTTCGTATTCAAAATGAAGCTGCTCTCTGCTTGATCGTGGTTTATATTTTCTTATGATCAGATCGATGATCTCTTCGGGATTAGCCATTGCGTATTTCCAGCCTTTAAGGCTCGCTTCTCTGAAAGACAAAGTTCTGTTTTGATTCTTCTTCATCTCCTGTCGGGTGGTAAACAGGCAGTCCCCGTAAAAATCTATTCCGTAAGTTAAAGGTCTTATGTATGAAAAAGTGCTCTCAGTCTGATCTTCTATATATGAAACATCTGTGATATAACCTGTGGCTCCGTCAACTTTTCCGCTGATTATATCATTGTAGTCTCCGGTAAAACCAAGTATTTCAACTTCATTGAGAATTCCTTCGCTTGAAAGCATGGCTCTGATCTCTACATTTTTTTCACCGAGCATTATTCTTTTTCCTACTAGATCAGCTGGTGTTTTTATGCCTGAAGATGTATCAACGATAAGAGCCACCGGAGAATGCTGAAATATGGCTGCGAGAACGACTACCGGCTGACCATTAGCTCTGTCAACAAGGATCGAAGGCGTCTGAACACCATATTCAGCTCTGCCCTCCAATACTTCTTTCGTCACATCTGTATTAACTCCGCCTTCGATAATATTAACATCAAGGCCTGCTTGTTCATAGTAACCTAATTCCTCAGCTGCATAATATCCCGCAAACTGGAACTGGTGGAACCATCTCAGCTGAAGATTGATCTTTTCCTCTTCATGAGCTGACAGTAGAACAGTAATTGTTAAAATAAATACCAGACATAATTTAAAACACCTTACTTTCATTCTTTCTCCCGCTGTATTTTCGGTATGGAAAAATAGAAACACGCACCTTTTCCTTCACCTTCAGATTCCGCTCTTACGCTCCCGCTGTGTCGTGATATGATCCTTTTTACAGTAGCCAGCCCTATGCCTGTTCCCGGGAAATCTTTTTCATGATGAAGCCTCTGGAAAACCCCGAAAAGTTTATCATAAAATTCTGGATCAAAACCTACTCCGTTGTCTTTTATATAGAACTCGTATTCTTTTTTCTTCTCACTATATCCTATTTCGATCACTGCCGGTTCTGAGTTAGCAGAATATTTGCATGCGTTACCTATAAGGTTCTCCCATACAATTTTAATAAGATTCCTGTCGCAGTAAACGGACGGAAGGTCTGAAATTTTCCATTCGATCTTTTTCACAGGATCACTTTCGCATAACTCCTTTTTTACGGCTTCGATGATCGGATTCATGTTCAGCCTGTTCCTTGAAAGCTCAAGACTTCCTGTTTTTGAAAATTCGAGAAGATCGTCAATGAGCTTTTCCATTTTGCAGGCGGCTGTTTTTATCTTGTTTATCGTTTCAGCCGTTCGTTCATCCGGGTCTAAGCTTTTTGCGAGGATATCTGTAAATCCCGATATATGCCTGACCGGGGCTCTCAAGTCATGCGAGACTGAATAGCTGAAAGATTCCAGCTCTTTATTTACCGCTTCAAGCTGAGATGTTCTATCTTTTACTTTCTGCTCAAGTGATTCGTTAAGTTCAAGTATTGTTTTTTCATTTGACTTTTTCTCTGTAATATCCCTATAAATGGACTGATAAGTACCGTCCTCCATCATTTTGGTCTTCATCTCTATTACGATCTCAGATCCGTCTCTTCTTTTGATCGCCCTTTCTCTTATGACTGTTTTTCCCTCTTTCAGAAGATCAAATCTCATCGGCGTTCTTTGAATGCTTTCTTCCGTGAAAGGCATTTTACTTATGTGAATGTTGAGCATCTCTTTTTTGCTCATCCCGAAAAGCTCGCAGGCAGCCTGATTTGCTTCGGTTATATATCCGTCAGGTGATCCGAGAAGAATACCGTCAGCGGCGAACTCTATCGTTCTTCTAAATTTTTCTTCAGAATCTTTCATTGCTTTAAAATAGATGTCTTTTTCGGTAATATCTTCAGCTGTGACTATCATTCCGTCATATTTTCCGTCCTTTACAAGCGGTGTCAGCCAGCCCCTGTGAACGAATTCTTTGCCTTTGTTATCCTGAAGCCTGACTTCATATTCCCCCGGGAACAGATTGGCTTTAACTTTTTTAAAGCAGCTCAAAAACTCATTATTGCCCGGTTTGTCAAGGTCTTTGAATACTTCAAGACCGGTAAACTGCTCAACTGAGGCTCCGGCGATCTCTGCCATAGCTTTATTGATATATATTACTTTGTCATTACTGTCGGTTACCCATACACCCGAAGGCAGTTCTTCCAGGATATTTCTGTATAATTCATTCATCTAATCAGTTCCCTTTTTGTCTGGTATGGAAAAATAGAAACATGCCCCTTTTCCTTCACCCGCAGATTCCGCCCTAACGCTTCCGCCGTGTCTTTCGATTATTCTTCTTACATTAGCAAGACCGATGCCTGTTCCTTCAAATTCTGATCTGCTGTGAAGTCTATGGAAAACTCCGAAAAGTTTGGGATAGAAACTCATATCGAATCCTGCGCCGTTGTCGTTAACGAAAAATTCATATTCATCGGGTTTTTCTTTACATCCGATCTCAATAACGGACTGATCTTTCTTCGAAGTATATTTGACTGCATTCTCGATCAGATTTATCCATACTGATCTCATAAGATTTTCATCGCAACAGGCAGTCGGCAGTTTTCCGTTGATCCATTTGATCTTTCTTTCAGGCATTTCATGTTCGAATCGCTTCTGAATATGCTTTATCATTTCTCCCATATCAACTATTTTCATATTCATCTCAGCTCTTCCCGTTCGTGAATATTCAAGCAGATCGTCAATAAGCTGACCCATGTAATCAGCGCTGCTTATTATTTTATTAAGATGAACAGTCGATCCTGAAGGTGGACCTGAGCACTCATTCAGCAAAAGATCCGCATAACCGAGAATGTGTCTTAAAGGCGATCTGAGATCGTGTGAAACACTGTACGCAAAAGACTCAAGCTCTTTATTTGAAAGTTCAAGTTCTCTCGTTCTCTCTTTTACTTTATCCTCAAGGGTTTCATTAAGTCTGACTATCTCCATACTGGCTTTTTCTTTTTCGGTTATCTCCTCCTTCAAATCTTCTATCAGGTTAAACTCAGCCTTTCTGCTTTTTTCAAGGTCTGCTAGAAGTTGTCTGAGTTCTGACTCCTTTTTCCTGCTCTCACTGATGTCTATATTGAACTCAGCGACCATTCTTTTACCGTTAAGGGTCTCTTTAAGAGCTATTGTATGAACTTCCACTGTTCTCTTCTCTTTTTCAAGGAATTCTTCAGAAACAACGGTTTCACCCGTTCTAAGAACTTCCGGTATTGAACAGGTTTCGCATCTCTGGCTTCTGTCCATGAAGTATTCATAGCACTTCTTTCCTTTCGGATCGCCGAGTTTTTTGATCCAGTTCGTATCCGCATATATCATATTTAAATCTTCATCTATTAAATCTAACCCCGTATTCGTTACGGTAAGTACATACTCAAACTGAGCTTTCAGAGAACTGATATCATCCTCATTTTTTTTCTTTTCTGTGATATCTCTTCCAACTCCGACAATGAAATTCATATTTCCCTCATTATCCCTAACAGCTTTGTCTGTCCATGCCAGCCATCTCCACCCATTTGCCGTCAGTGCTCTCTGTTCAACATAACAGGTATAGGGAGGTTTCTCAAGTTTTTGCATTTCTCTTAATGTGGGTTCTCTGTCATCTTCATGGATAAACGGAATAAATTTCTGTCCCAAAAGCTCCTTTTCCGTTTTTCCGAAGGTGTCGCAGTATGAGCGGCTTGCGAAAAGGAATTTCCCGTCAGGATCAACTTTAACAACAAGATCGGTCTGATTCTCAACTATGAGCCTGTACTTTTCCTCTGAATCCCTTAATTTTTGTGCAGAAATGTAAGAAAAAAATATATAGAGGAGAAAGAAGATAAATGTCGGTTCAAAAAGTTCGATGAAATCTTCATAAGGGTCCAGAGCTTCAGATATCCCGATCCACTCAAGTGTATTGCTCACATAATGGAAAACAAAAAGGACAAATAGAGTAATAACTATAAGTTTGAAGAGCGGTGCAGTACGGTCTTTTTTGGGAAAAACGAATATTATGAACAATATCATAGCCAGAATTATAAAGACCAGGCTTAAAACATCAATCAGTCCGATCATTATGCTTCCCTCCCCTCAGATCTGAATGACATTGACCAGAATACGAGCAGAAGAGCACTTACTGATCTAAATAAATGTTCAAGAATATTTAACTCGTCTTCCAATAGGAAACCTTCAGCGACAGTACATATTACGCTTAAAAAAAGAAGAATTGAAGAAGCCATGAAAATTTTAATGCCCGGAAAATCCTTGAGTTTCTTTCTGTTGAAAGCCATAAACAGCATCAGCGCTATAAACAGCACCAGTGTAATTATCTCATTTTCCTGTATCATGATATAGTCCTCAATCGTTAACTGTGTATTTTCTTTCTCTTCCGAGCTCGGCAAGCAGTTCATTTATCTCTTTTTTCAGCTCAACCATTTTCAATTCCCTGCCGATCATCAGTTTATTGGCCCTTTCAAGTTCATCCGATTTTTCCCTGATCTGAATTTCAGCTGTTTTGTTCAATGTTATGTCTGTTATAAAACCTTCAAGAAATCTCAAATTCCCTTCATTATCAAAAATTCCCTTTCCTTTTTCAAGCACCCATATGATCTCTCCCGATGAGTGAACTATCCGGTACTCAACTGTAAAATGCCGTTTGTCCGTAAGAGCTTTCTCAACGGCCTCTTTGACTTTTATCCTATCATGTTCAAAGATAATATCATTGAATTTTTTACTGCCGTTCTCCATGAATTCTTCCGGACTGTAACCTGTAAGTTCTTTGAACTCTTTGTTCAGAAATGTCATTGTCCATGCTTCGTCATTTTTACATCTGTAAACTACGCCTTTCAGGTTACTTATCATCGAATTCAGAAATCTCTCGTTCTCGGCGGTCTTTTCCTGAATTTCGTATTTTTCGGTAACATCTGAAAATACAAGAATCATCCCGTGAATATTCCCTCCTTCATCAACTATGGGTGCAGCTGAATCGGCGATCTGGTACTCTTTTCCGTCTTTCGAGATCAGAATTGTATGATTTGCAAGTCCTACGGTCCTGCCGTCTTTCATCACTATTTCGACAGGATTTAAAACTTCTTTCCTTGTGTGTGCGTTTATGATCCTGAACACCTCTCTAATATCTCTGGTTTTGGCATCTTCAATACTCCATCCTGTAAGCGCTTGGGCAGTTTTATTGAGCATAGTGATCCTGCCCTCCCTGTCTGTAGCAATTACGCCGTCGCCGATCGAAGAAAGAGTGATTTTGAGATTCGCTTCGCTTTCAGCCAGTTCTGCGGATTTTTTTGCAAGCTCTTTGTAGTATTTGTATTTCTGACTTCTGCTTATGAACAACATCCCCGTTCCGAAAAGAAAAATTACGAGGGCAGCGATCAGAAAGATAGTATTAAAAGCTGTTCGCGCCGGAGTCAGGGCTTCTTCAGAATCAATTTTTGAAATAATAAACCATTTTGTGCCGGGAACTTTGCTGACAAAAGCTATCACGTCCTTACCGGAATAATTTTCACCTTCCACAATACCTGAACTTCCTGATACAGCTTTTACGGCAGGCATTTCCGGAAAATCAGAGATCCTGAATGTCATGTTGAGAGCTGAATTATTATTTTCGGTACAGTTGTTAAGAAGAACAATATTGTCTGCCTCTCTCTTGACCAGAAATGATTGAGCGGATTTCCTGGGCACCGGCCAGCTGTTAAGCAGGGGAAAAAGATAATCTTCAGGATTAATTCGCGACAACATAAATCCCAGCGGTTTCATTCCGTCATAGAAATCGAACATTCCGGCTATCACCGGTATATATTCTTTATTGCGCAGAGAATCAAAATACATCTCACCGAAAATGACTTCCTTTTTTTCGAAAAGCCTTTCATTGTAATCAATCTCTCTGGTTATCATTTCAGTATGAGCCTCGTCGGTTTTGACTGCCTCATTCCCTTCAAGATCGTGGATGCAGCTTCTTTCATATCCGTAGTTTTCGTCAAATCTTATCAGCCAGTCGTACATCTCCTTCTGTACTGCCTCATCACCCGGGAATTCAAGAGTTTTTTTCACCCTCGATCCAAAAGCGGGATTTTGGAGCACTATAAGGTTCCTTATCCTTTCATTTCTCCACTGAACTATATTTTCAAGTTTTAATCTGGAAACTGCTTCAAGCTCCGAATTGATGTTCTTCATCACGGATGTGTAATATTTTTCTTTGTAGATGTAATAAGATAGCGACAGAATAAAAACGGAAATGATGATAAATACTGATAAACGAAGGAGAATTACATTATTGCCTTTTGAAATTTCAGCTTTTAATTTCTTACTCATTCCTGCTCCCGTCAATTAAGTTTTTCCTCAAGCTCTTTAACTCTGTCTCTGAGTTCTTTAATCCTGAATTCTCTTTCTACGAAAAGCTTATTGAATTTGCTTAGTTTTTCGTTCTTTTCCTCAAGCTCTTTTGTTCTGTCCTGAACCATTTTCTCCAGATTTTGCTTATATAAATCAAGCTTCTTCTCAAGAATTCCTTTTTCTGTGATATCTTCTACAGTGACGATCATTCCCGCAAATTTACCTTCTTCTGCTATCGGGATAAGCCAGCCCCTCTGAATTGTATCCTTTCCTGCCGGTGTCTTTACTTTTGCTTCATATTCGCCGGGAGCCATATTATTTTTTACTTTTTGATAGTGTTTCGCGAATTCATCAACAGTTTCAGGAGAAAAATCCGTTGAGACTGACCTCCCGACTATCTCTGAGCACGGTACTCCTGCCAGATTGCACATAGCTTCATTTGCGAACACAATTTTGTCATGCCGGTCAGAAACCCATACACCTGACGGTATATTATCAACTATCAACTTATAAAGATCGCTAATGTCTTTCATTTATCCGCCTCCAAATATGAAATAAAACCCCCGCTTTCAGGCAGGTCCGATACAGTGTTTCTCTCTACTCAAGTAAATATAATAATCTAAGCTTAAAATACAAGAGAAAAAAATCGTATTTTTACGAAAGCCTCGGATTAATTTTTATAGGATCCTCCATAAAAAATGACTAGTGTATAAATTGCTTGGTCAGGATACTATTAATATGAAAATAATAACAAAAATATTATAATTCTCGATCCTCAAAGTACAATTTCACTAAATATATATGCCTATAATGAATTTGGCATGATCATTGCAATATGAAAGATAGAAGAATAAAACCAAAAAAACAGTAGGAGGAATCATGAAAAAGTTTACAGCGATCATCACAGCAGTGATTTTAATCTCTGCAACTCTTATGCTTGCCCAAAATGTGGGTATTAACGACGACGGCTCAGCCCCCGATGCTTCGGCT
>JAFGUL010000259.1 GCA_016938535.1 Candidatus Delongbacteria bacterium | reverse complement strand
GAGGAACTGAAGTTGGTTTTACCCTTTTTAATACTTTCAGCTGTTTCGTCTTTTAGCGGAAATGATCTTTCCGAGAGGATTATCTCGGCATCAATATCTTTTGAAAAAACAGACAGAGCCGAAAAGCTCGAAGGAGAGATAATCTATACTGCTTTTTCTCCTTCTGAAGCAGGCAGGTTGTCGAGAATATCCTACGACGCGAGCAGATCTTCGCTCAGCACATACGAAATAACGGGATTCTCAGAAGAGACAAACGAAGAAATTATGCCCCTGAAGATTGAAAAAATCAGCACGTCTTCCGGGTTGCCCTTTTCATATTCCGGTTATGTCGAAGAATACGCTGTTTTCCCTGATTTTTGGGGCAGGGCTGTCATAAAAATAAGATATTCCATGCTGACAGACAGCACAATATGGGGAAATGACTTTATTTTCTCCCTTCCGGTGGGTGATCAATTGCCCATAGATTCACTCCACATATTTGTAATTTCCCTGAAACCTTTCACATGGAAATGCGGAGAAAAATCCGGCGATGTGACTCCAGTGCCGGGTATTCCCGAAACTCTTTCTGTTTCTTTTTTTTCACTCGATGCAGTAGATGCCGATATTTATCCTTCCGAAGGCCTTTTTTTTAAGGCGAGTTCTTTCAATGATTTCTCTCAAATCGCCCGTAAATGTCTCGTATTATTCGGCGGAAAACTCCGTGCGGACTCTGTTGTCCGGCAAAAAGCCCTTGAGCTCTCGACCGGATTTTCAAGAGAAGAACGAGCCAGGCGGATTTTCGATTTCGTCTCTTCTTCCATAGCTTATACGGCGATAGAATGGGGATGGAGGGGTTTTTATCCACAAGAGCCTTCTCTTACTCTTTCTGCCGGAAGAGGTGACTGCAAAGATAAAGTCTCCCTTCTCATAGCAATGCTCGAATCTGCCGGCATCAGGGCTTGGCCGGCTCTTTTGGCAACAAGAGGGTCTCCTGACGTATCTTTGTCGCCTCCGGCGGTGTTCTTCAATCATGTAATCGCCCTTGTCGAAATAAAGAGCGAATCAATATTCTGCGATCCCTCTGATTTCGGAACCCCTTTCGGTGTTTTACCCCTTAGAGACAGATCCGTCAACGCTCTTGTCCTTTTTGACGACTCTTTTATGCTGATGAGGACACCTTCTGATTTCGAGGAAACATACAGACGCGTCATAACCGGTTTTATATCTTCTGACGGAATGGCG
>JAFGUL010000046.1 GCA_016938535.1 Candidatus Delongbacteria bacterium | reverse complement strand
CGGATAATTCATAATTATGTTTGTTTCTGCTGTAAAAATCTACCCTGAACGGCCTGAATATTTTCTTTGATCCCGAGATCTTTGCGAGAAGTACTTCAATTTCCTTTCTGACGAACTCTGACTTAATAGAACCCAGCAGATCTTTTACGGATGAGGAATCGGAAAGCAATAAGGCTTCCCTGTCTGCATAATTACTCTCTGCAGGTATAATTGCGGTTAAAACCGATAGAAGCGATATTAAAACAAGTCTAGCCTTCATGGGCTTAAAGTTAACTGTAAATCCTAAAAAATAAAACTAAAATCTTTATTATTTTTTCAGCACTCACTTACATCTTTGAGTTTCAAACTGAATCCGGAACCGTAAAAGCTTTTTTCACTGTAATCGAGAACGGCCCCGCCGTATCTTTTCAGAAGCTCCTCACTCTGAGGATCAACAAGATAATCAACCCCGTCTTCTGCATAGATCTTATCATTTTCGTTTTTCACATCGAGAGCTATACCTAGCCTCGGGCCGCCTCAACCTATGCCGTCAAAATAAACCCGGACCGACTGATCCTTGTTCTCGGGTCTGCCCATGACTTCTTTTACTTTTATTGAGGCTGATTCAGTTACTGTAAGCATTATTTCCGCCTTTGTTGTTTGCAATTATGCTAAATATAAATAATACTATTTATAATAGCAAGCCGTATTTCATATCTTTTCAAATATTTCAACCGGATTTTCCACCTGGATAACTTTGTAGCCGGTGAACCTCGAAAGTTCTTCAACTGTCATGCCGTCAAGAAATATGCCGTCGAAATTCAGGCATGTTGAAGGTATCAGAAGTATTTCGCTTTTTTCTTTTGCTTTACCTGCTGCAGAAGCTATATCATTTCCGCCGAGAAGTCCGGCAACAGTCACGCTCTTCCCGAAAAGCCTGTTTTCGGCCTTTACCAGTTTTACATCGAGATTTTCAACTTTCTCAAGCTCGGGAAGTACAATAAATTTTATTACTTCGTAGAAAAGTTCGCCGGTGACTACAGTAACAGAAGCCCTTTTTTTGATATCTTTCGGAATAAGTTCCAGAGACTCTTCAAATCTCTCAATAAAATTCCTTGCCATACCTATCCCGTCCTCATACTGGAGATATCCCTCGTAATATTCCTCATCGGGAAAATCGATCCCGGCTTTCAGGAAGAATTCATCTGCAGCGAAAACGAAGTTCGTATCAATTTCTTTAATGTATTGCCTGTTCAGGTCAGAAATGATCTTTAATGTCTCACGAGCCATTTTTTCAGATACCGGTTCAATGGTGTTAAGTTTTTCCCTGTGCTCCGTAAGTCCTACAGGAACAACTGCGAGAGACCTT
>JAFGUL010000258.1 GCA_016938535.1 Candidatus Delongbacteria bacterium | reverse complement strand
AGAGATCCTCTGCCGATCCTGCTGAATCCTGTATAATCATCAAAAAACTCTTTCTCAAAAGTAGCGATTGTACCCTTTGAGGAATGAATCCTGTAATTTCTTATTGTTTTATATACATACTCTCTTACAGCCTCGATATCCTCAAAATCCGATTTGGTTTTATTCTTTATCATATCAGCCAGAGTAAAAAGAGCTCTGGCTTTGAACCATTTTGAAAAATGATTATTAGTGGCATGATAGTCGAAGGAATTTATAGGAATTATCTCTATCTTATGCTGAAGTTCCCTGAGATCTTTGGCCCGGTCAATCTCATTTCCTGTTTCAGGATCGATGAAAATAAAATCCCCAAAACCGAAATTAAGCTGTACATATTCCCTTAGTTCATTAAGAAGAGTTTGTGAATGTTTATAAAGAAACGTGGCATTCATCTTTTCTGTTTCTTCCTTAAATTCCAGCTGCGATGATTGAAGGAGTACCGGTAAGTGAGGGTTGTCTTTCCTTACAACCTTACAGAGCCTGATACCGGCTTTCAGATTCTCTTTTCCCTTTATCTTATAAGTTATGTCAGATATAACACCGAGAAGATTGTCCTTGTATTTCTCGTAAAGGCCGATCGCCTGTTCGTAGTTATTTGCAAGCAGTATCTTTGCCCTCGCCCTCATTCTCATTGTTTTCTGATGTTCATTCAGTCCCTCGGTCATAAGGTCCCGAGTCTGATGAAAGAGTATCTTGTAGATATTGGGAAGGTAACTCGAATAATACCTTATCGAATCCTCAACAAGAATTATACAGTAAGCGCCAACTTCAGACACATCATGTTCGACATTCATTTTATCTTCGATCAGCTTTATGATTGCGAGCATTATCCCCGCATCGCCAAGCCATGAGAACACATAATCGATATATTTAAGATTCTTATTGGCCAGAAAAGAGGATACTTCCCTTGAAAAGTGGGTCAGGACTACAATAGGAATATCTGAAAATTCTTTTTTAAGCTTTTCAGCCAGCTCAAAAGGCATAATATCACCAAGATTGACCATGGTGATTATCAGATCAAAAGACTTTTTCCTCAGCGTATCGAACGCTTCCTGCTGGGTAGATACCTGAGTGAATTGCGGGGGATATCTTATGCTTAAGGAAACATACTCCTGGAATATCTGTTCATCGATCCTTCCGTCAACTTCCAAAAGGAATTCATCATATTTACTGCAGATAAGCAGTACTTCCTTGATCCTCTTCTGCATAAGATCGCCGAAAGGTTCGTCTTTAAAATAATATTTCTCATCGGTGAACTTATTTATGTCGTACAATTCCATTAAGAGCCCCGCAAACTATTGATAATATTTAAAATAAAATACTGACGCTAAATCAAGTAATTAATTTTAAATTTAAAAGTATCAAAAGGGGCGGAATTCCGCCCCTTTTTTGATAACAGAAACATCAGTAATTTTACACAACGCCCTGATCCATCATTGAATCGGCTACCTTAATAAAGCCGGCTATATTGGCTCCGGCCATATAATTAATGTATCCGTCTTTTTCCGGAGCATACTTAAGCGCTGCTGCCTTGGAATTGTCGTGAATATCTTTCATGATCCTTTTCAGGTGACCGTCAACTTCTTCTCTTGTCCATGACATTCTAAGAGAGTTCTGGCTCATTTCAAGTCCTGAAGTCGCAACACCCCCGGCATTCGCAGCCTTGGCTGGTCCGTAAAGAACCCTGCTTTTAATGAAAACATACTGCGCATCAGGAGTAGAAGGCATATTAGCTCCTTCGGCGACGACTTTACATCCGTATTTAACAAGAGCTTTTGCATGGCTTGCATCTATCTCGTTCTGAGTTGCAGAAGGAAGCGCTACGTCCACTTTTATCTTCTCGTCCCTGATAACATCCCAGACGCTTTTTCCTTCATAATATTTTACTTTAGGGCCTTTGAATTTAAGAGCGTATTCTTTTACTCTTCCTCTTTTTACATTCTTCAGCTCCATCAGGTAATCCCATTTCTTACCCTTTATCCCGTCCATATCGATTATCGTACCTGTAGAGTCTGAGATCGAAATCGGAATACCGCCCAGCTCATTTACCTTCTCTATTGCGTACTGGCAAACATTTCCCGATCCGCTTACAGCTACGACCTTTCCTTTGAATGTCTGTTTTTTCTCTGCCATCATGTTAGCTGCGAAATATACTTCTCCATATCCGGTAGCCTCGGGTCTTATCAGCGATCCGCCCCAGTTCCTTCCTTTACCGGTAAGAACACCCGTGAACTCGTTTCTCAGCCTTTTATACTGACCGAACATATATCCGATCTCTCTTCCGCCGACCCCGATATCTCCAGCAGGCACGTCTGTATTTGGTCCGATATGCCTGAATAATTCAGTCATGAAGCTCTGACAGAAATGCATTACTTCGTTGTCGGATTTTCCTTTCGGATCAAAATCCGATCCGCCTTTTCCTCCGCCCATCGGCAGTGTTGTTAAAGAATTTTTGAAGACCTGCTCAAATCCCAGAAACTTCAGGATGCTGAGGTTTACGCTCGGGTGAAATCTTAATCCGCCTTTATAAGGGCCGATAGCGCTGTTGTACTCAACCCTGAACCCTCTGTTAACCTGAACCTTACCTTTGTCATCGATCCACGGAACTTTGAACATTATTGTTCTTTCGGGCTCGATCATCCTTTCAACGATTTTCGCTTCAACATACTCGGGGTGTTTTTCGAGAACGGGAATGATCGTCTCAATCACTTCCTGAGCAGCCTGAATGAATTCCGGCTGATTCGGATCCTTGGATACCAGGATATCCAGATACTTCTTTGCTAATTTCGACATGTTTTTCCTCCGTTTGTTTTAGTGTGTTCGAAGTTTCAAAAAAAATATATACAGACCCTTTCCTTTTGTCAACATTTTTTAAGAACGTTTTTTTAAATGTATCTGTCAGTTTTCTTTTCTAAAACCGGCAAAAAACAGTGTTTTTAATTCAATTTGCTTTAAAATATCATGGTTTTAGTATCACTCCGTGACCGTTTTTACCGTCACTTTTGACTATTATCGGCTTTTTTGTAGAAATATGACGGATAAATTCATCTTCATATTCAGCCTTGATCTGTGCGAGATATTCAGTATCGAAGTATCCGTCTTTCAAAAAAGGGTTTACCGAAAGATAAAAAATACCAAAAGTTGTAATATTATGGAAAAAATGCGACCCCTGACTCTGCTGTACGATAAAGTCCTTCTGCCCGGCTTCAACGATCACTGCAGCCTGAGAGACATCTTCCCATCTGACAGGGATTCCCAGCCACGGATCCGATGTACCCCATCTTCCCGGACCTATAAGGATGTAGTTCCTGTTCTGTTCCAGAAATTTCCTGTTGAGCAGTTTTATTTTTGATGCTATCTCGGTAGTTTTTGCCGGATTGAATTTCTCGGGGACTATGTAAACCAGATCGAGTATGTCCTCCAGAACACCGTTTCCAAGTGAAGAATAAGATTTGATGATGGTTTCACTGTTATCCAGGCTTGATATATTGATCTGGCCTGATTCGAAACCCGAGACTATCGGCCTCACCTGAAGCAGATGAAATGAGTGATTTTCGTTTTCGGGATCAAAATTAACTGCGAACTCTATCTCTATTGGATTACTCATTCTTTCGGAGAGAGTCTCCAGTATATCAATAAGTATCGTGCTGAGCGGAAAAGTCTCTCTTTTAAGTATGTTGGCAAAAGTCAGTATTTTGCTACCCGGATGGTCATAAGTATCTCT
>JAFGUL010000257.1 GCA_016938535.1 Candidatus Delongbacteria bacterium | reverse complement strand
TATTCAGGTATTGTTATCTATATATTTATATCAAATTATTTATTTATTCTGTGAAATTAAGTTCTCAACCGGGGGATATATGAATTATATACAGATTGCACTCATAGCTGATACGGCGGAGAACTTTTGGAGCGCTACGATTTCAGGGGACAGGTACTTTTATTATGTCGTTGCATATAATAACGAGAAGATTTATTAATCATTTTCTATATTTATAAAAAACCAACATGATTTTACAGATACAATACGGATATAATACGGATATTTTAATTGACATTCATAGTTTTTTCGGATATATTACGGATATAATACGGATATATCTGTAATTGCTAAGAGGATAAATGGTATGGAAAACAAACTGAAATTCGATTTCATCACGACGCAGAAAGTACTGAACCTGATCGGCTATATCGATTCATTCAAAGGAAAATGGGAATCAGGCGTCAAAAAAGACAGCCGTTTTCTGAAGGAGCTTAGAAAGATAGCTACTGTCGAAAGTATCGGTTCCTCAACAAGAATAGAAGGTTCCGCCATGTCCGACGAAGAGATCGGAAAATTGCTTAAAAATATAGGGAGCAGGAAATTCGAGACACGGGATGAACAGGAAGTTGCGGGATATTACAATACGCTCGAAATTATTTTCAGTAATTATGAAAGCATAGACCTGAACGAGAACTATATAAAACAACTGCATGGTATATTACTGAAGGAAAGCGATAAGGATCAGAGCCATAGAGGGAAATATAAACAGCTCTCGAACAAGGTGGTAGCGAATTACCCGGACGGAACTCAGAAGGTTTTGTTCAACACTACCGAGCCTTATCTTACTCAAAAAGAAATGACTGAACTTATGGATTGGTATGAAAAAGTTTCTTCAGGAAATATGATCCATCCGCTTATCGTGACCGCAGCCTTTATTTACGAATTCCTTTCAATTCATCCGTTTCAGGACGGGAACGGCAGGCTGTCAAGGCTGCTTACTACCATGCTCCTGCTAAAGGGCGGTTATGATTTCGTACAGTACATCTCATTTGAGCACATAATTGAAAAAAGGAAACCGGAATATTACGCAGCGCTTATAGCGGCTCAGAAGAACCGCGGGTTTGAAACCGAGGTCATTTCCGACTGGACGCTCTTCTTTTTATCATGCATGAAGGAACTCATAAAGAAACTTCAGCTGAAATACGATCCTGAGAAGTCAAAAGGCGGCTACCTCAATGAAAGGCAGAAGAAAGTTCTGGAGCTGATCAGAGAAAAGAAATTCGCCAAGACCGGAGAGATTGCATCAGAGCTTGATTACTCGATTAACACTATAAAAAAAGATCTGCAGTACATGGTGTCCGAGAATATAATTACAAGTACCGGTACAGGCAGAGGGACCGTTTACAGTGTACTGTCCTGATCATGTCATAAAAATTTCAAACTTAACCTTTGCTTTTTCAACCCGGTTTATTTATTTTCTCTCAAGTTGCATGCATACCTGTGAACGGAGATAGAAAATATGCCATTGTTTCAAAAATCGGTAATTAAGCAGTTCCTTAAACACCTTGATAAAACCAAGGTCAGCG
>JAFGUL010000256.1 GCA_016938535.1 Candidatus Delongbacteria bacterium | reverse complement strand
TTTTTTGAAAAACGGGAAATGGAATTATTTGACAAAAGAGAACGGGCTTACCGCCAGCGATACATGGTCGATCTTTGAAGACAGCTACGGTCAGATATATTTCGGCAGCGCAGGTGGAGGGGTAAGTATTTATAGGCCTGATATATTCTTCAGCTATAATATGCATCACGGACTTGCCGACGATATTGTTCAAGCGATCTATGAAGATGAGAATGGTGTTCTCTACTTCGGCACCGAGGATGGATTGAGTATATTGAGCAAAGGTAAATTCAGTACTATCACCGCTTCAGAAGGTCTTATAGGTGACATAATAAGAGATATTAAAGGAGACGGAAATGGTAATATCTTTATCGGAACAAGATCGGGTCTGAGTGTTCTGAGTAATGGTAAAATCAGGAATTATACTACTGATGACGGACTTCCTGATAACAAAATATTTTCTCTGCTGTATGCTTCTGACGAAAAACTTTATATAGCTACCGGTAAGGGTATCGGTGTTTTAGAAAAAGGAAGAATAATCGCCTATACAAAGGCAAACGGACTTGAAGAAGATTATATTCAGTTCGCTTACGAGAATGCCCAAAATGAGATAGAATTTGCTACTTATTCAGGAGTTTTTATCAAAAAAGATAAAGATTTTATACGACTTTCAACAGATGACGGTTTGAGCGGCAACAAGATCAATTCCATTTTCCAGGACGACAAAGGGAGAAAATACTACGGAACCTACGGAAAGGGACTGAACATTTTAGATAAAGGTAGAATTCGCATCGTTGACACTTCATCAGGATTGAGTGATAACACTGTAA
This sequence comes from Candidatus Delongbacteria bacterium, assembly GCA_016938535.1. The sequence goes on along the minus strand of JAFGUL010000256.1, from coordinate 779 downwards.
TTTCCATAACCGGAGATGAAAAAGACGATATTTATGTTGCTACAAGTAAAGGAATAGACATAATCCGAGTAAATGATGATTCAATAACGATCAGAAATATTAATAAAGATGACGGACTCATAAGCAACAAGAACCTTCCTAACGCCTCGTTCAAAGACAGCAGAGGGAGGCTGTGGTTCGGTACTGATAAAGGCGTAACCTGCTATGATCCCGAAGCGGATACTGAGATCAGAACACCCCCGAAAGTCCACTTGAAAAAGATAAGCCTGTTCGAAAGTGTCGTGCCTGAAGGAAGAAACATTTTTGAACACGAAAGCAATTTTCTGACTTTCGAATATATCGGGATCTTTCTTCCTGCACCTGAAAAAGTTAAATATGCTGTCAGGCTTATAGGGCTTGATGAGAATTGGGAATATACAAAAGAAAGAAAAGTCAGGTACGCAGGTCTGTCTCACGGGAAATATTCATTTGAGATAAAAGCTGCGAACGACCTGGGCTACTGGTCTGAACCTGTATCCTATGATTTTGAAATTCTTCCGCCCTGGTGGATGACCTGGTGGTTTAAAACTGCCGTCATGTCAATAATAATTATCGTCTTATGGGCACTATACAGATCAAGAGTGAACAAGATAGTTCAGACAGAAAGATTAAGGACAAGAATAGCCGGAGACCTTCACGATGAGATCGGATCCGCACTGACTGCTATTCACATGGGCTCACAATCGATCATGAGATCAGAGGACACCGGAAAAATAAGGTCAACCGCAAAAAGAATAGGA
>JAFGUL010000255.1 GCA_016938535.1 Candidatus Delongbacteria bacterium | reverse complement strand
TAAGTCAAGACATTTTTTTTAGAATTTAACATTTCTTTTAAAAAAAATTAACTCTATTTTAAAGAAATTTTCCATAAATTCGGTTTCAGAAACTTATATAATTTTGTATAGTGTTAAATAATTGAAATTAAAGTAGTGTGCAAAATAACAACACTAAACTATTCGAGGTCGATCATTTTAACGCCGTCTAGCTTGTAGTCCTTTTCTTTGATCTTAGTAATCTTCTTCATTTCATTGAGCGTATCTTTAATTCTGTATGCCTGTTCCTTTATCACGGTCAGGTTCTTTTGAACATTCTTATCGTCAGGAAGAAGTCCCGAAAGTAAAGTAGATCTGCCTATTATAACACCTAGAGGAGTATTTATCTGATCGTTTGCAGTAACGGCCGCTTTCGTTATTGACTCAAGCTCCTTTAACTCAAGTTTTTCCTGCTCATACCTTTCTACTTCGGTCATATCCTTATTGATTATTACTGACCCTGTGATCTCGTTATTTTCTATCAGATGAGAGATAGTAGCTGAAAAATGTATTTCATTCCCTTCTTTATTCCTTATATAGCATGAAATATTTGAAGAGTTCTTTTCAGACTTCAAGGCTTTAAGAACGGATTCGGAAGTTTCGGTAGAATACAGCTCTGAAATATGCTTGCCTGTCAGTAACTCAGGATCAATATCCAGAATATCTTTCATAGCTCTGTTGATTTTTTTAATTTTCATTCCTCTGTCCACCGTTACCAATATCTCGCCTATGTTTTCAATAATTCTTTCAGTGTAAGCTTTCTCGTACATAAGTTCTGAGGTTCTCTGTTCAACCTGCTTCTCCAGATTCTGGGCATACTGCCTGTTCTCTTCTATCAGATCGAGATTCTCGAGAGCGACCGCGCACTGATTTCCGAAGAACTTTAACACTTCGCCCGATTCAGAGTTGAAAATGCCCGGAATAGTCCTGTGTTCAACATAGATTATTCCAAGAACCTTATTCTCCTTGATCATAGGTACGCACATTATCGACTTAAGCTTAAGATTAATAATACTGCGCTTACCGTCGAATTCCTGATCGTTCAAAGCATCCTTTATCATTATTACTTCTTTCTCATGCAGCACCTTGTTTATCACGGTAGATGACAGTTCCTGAACAGAATCTTCCGGGCTTTCTTTGTCCATGTTCATTGAATATGCTATCTCAAGGTCCGAACCGTTCCTGACAAGTATCAAATACCCCCTTTCAGCGCCGGTAAATTCCAGCGATTTGGATATAATTATTTCAAAAATGCCTTCTTTGCTGAAAGTTGTCATAAGTTTTTCGGTTATGCTTAACACCTGCTGAAGTTTTTTGCTTTCTGTTTCTTCATGAGGAGGAATGACGCTGCGGAGGCTTTCGATCTCCGCGATACTGTTGAAAAAGGTCTCTTCACTGCTTATCGAGAAAATGTCGCTGTCACTTGAAGTAACAGGCTTGTTCTTCTTATTACTATTTTCATTCATTTTCTGACTTTCCCTCCCTGATTAGACTGTACATTAGCTCTTCCGCGGATCTTCTGTTATTTTCGATATCACCGTTAAGTATCGCTTCAACGATAATATTTTTAATTTTTCCGATCTTAGGACCCGGGTTCTCGTTCAGTGCTTTCATAATATCCTCACCCGTTATAGGCGGTTTAAAATTCCTGAGCCTGTCCTTTTCTTCTACTTCCTGAAGTTTAACCGTAAGAAGATCAAAATTCTCGAGATATTTTCTTAATTTGTTTTTGTTAGCCGTTGTTATATCGGCCCTGCAGAGAAGCATTAAATCCTCGACGGCATCTCCTCCCTCGAACAGGAGCCTTCTGACTCCAGAATCTGTTACTTCTTCCTGGGCAAGAGATATCGGTCTGTGATGCAGCCTGATTATCTTTACAGCATAATCGGTCAGTTCGTTTGACCATTTCAATCTCTTTGCGATAACTTTAAACATCTCCGAGCCTTTCTCATCATGAGCGTGAAAAGTCCATCCCTGACCTTTTTTGAAGTATTTTGTGGAGGGCTTCCCGATATCATGCATCAGAGCGGCAATCCTCAATTCCTTTTTGTCCGTTGCTTTTGAAATTCCGTGAAGAACTTTCAGCGTATGAATGAAACCATCCTTATGCCTTATACCGTCTATTTCGTCAATTCCCTTTAAGGCTGTCAATTCCGGAAATATCTGCTCAAGCAGACCGCATTTGTACATCAGATATACTGCTTTTACCGGACTGGCGGAAGACATCATCTTGAAGAACTCGTCGGTTATCCTTTCCGCTGATATCGTTTTTGTCTTTTCAGCATTTCTCGATAAAGCTTCAAAAGATGATCTTTCTATTCTGAAACCGAGAACGGACGAGAATCTGATGCATCTGAGCATCCTTAAAGGATCGTCGTTGTAAGTAATATCCGGGTCAAGGGGTGTTCTTAAAATTTTGTTTTCCAGATCGGTCAACCCGTTAAAATGATCGATCACTTCCCCGAACTCACCGTTTATAACAGGTAGAGCCAGTGCGTTAACTGTAAAATCCCTCCGTAACAGATCGTTGTAAAGACTTGAATTTGAAACAACCGGTTTTCTTGATCCCGGTCTATATTTCTCGGACCTTGCTGAAACGAACTCGACAGACTGTTTCCTGAACACTATTTTTGCCGTTTTGAACCTTGGATATTTAATGACCTTCTTCCTCCCGAGCAGTTCAGCTGTCTTTTCTGCAAAAAAGATCGAATCGCCTTCGACCACAAAATCGATATCCTGAGATTTTATTCCCAGCAGATGGTCTCTTACAAATCCGCCTACGGCGTAGCATTTTATTCCTGTCAGGTCAGATACCCGGGACACTGCTTTTAATATTTCTTTATCGATCACCGGTTCCATAACATGCAAATTATCAATAAATTCAGCGCTTGTCAAGATTAACATTCGATAAAATCAT
>JAFGUL010000254.1 GCA_016938535.1 Candidatus Delongbacteria bacterium | reverse complement strand
TGAAATTCGCTTTGAAATAGGAAAGCGAATTAATATCTTCTTTCAGGGATATCTTCATTTCTTCACACCTCAATTACAGCATATTACAGCATATTACAGCGCTGCGATTGATACAACCGAATTCTGTCCGAATTCGGTTAGGCGGTGATCTGGAATCTTGATGACGATATTCTATTAATGTTGTATATTTATTTTATGACAACAACTTTGAGTATCCGCGAACTGACCCGAAGCAGTAAAATCCTTCTCGACTACGATTATATCGATATAGAAGATAGAAAGTCTCATACCTATAAGGGTGTTTTTATACCTGAAAAGTATGCTGATGAAGTAAAATCTTTTCTGGAAGATAAAATCCGTAAAGAAAAAAGTGATCAAAAAAACAAACTGATGAAGTTCGCCGGTTGTGCGGAAGGTGATTTCGGAGATAAGTCCATTCAGGAACTCATCTCCGAAAAAGGCGATGAATACACATGAAAAGAGTCTTTATAGACGCCAATATTGTCCTGGATTTTCTCGATAAGAACCGAAAGTTTCACAATGAAGCCTTGGGAGTCATTAATAAGATTATTGATGATGAATGGACCGCCGTTATATCGGAAGATTTGCTTACGACAATTTATTATGTCGCAAAAGATAAACAGAAAATCCTGGATTTTTTTTCAGTCATACTTGATAGTTGGGATGTCGTTTCATTCGGTAAAGAACAGTTGATGGAATCTGTAAATATCTGTCAGAGAGAGAAATCACTTGATTTTGAAGACGTCAATCAATCTCTCTGCGCCCGGAAGCAGAATTGTCATTTAATTGTCACGAACGATAGATCTTTCTACCAATGCGGGATACCTCTGGTTACATCCCTGGAATTCTGAATAAACGCATATTAGGCAGATACAAACGAAGAATAACACCTTTTATCAGGTGGAATCTCCTACCGATTTTCAAACCTGTTTTTTAATTCAGATTGTCATATCAGGAAGCTCAAAATGATATATCTGCGATAGTTTTATATATCAAAAATAAACTGAAAAATCCTTCAGCTGCCCAGAGGCTGTTTAAGCTTTTGAGAAGCAATATAATGCAATTGGATTCCATGCCGGAACGTTACGCCCCTGTTCGTGATACGTCTCTGGCGGAGAAAGGTATTCGCAAATTAATTGTAGAAAACCACCTCATCTTTTTTTATATCGATGAGGTGGAGCACAAAGTTTCTGTTCTACGTATTCTTTATGACAGAAGAGACTGGAAAAATCTGGTATAGAGTTTTACAAATTATTCCATAGATCATCCAGCTGCCGGCTCAGCTTCTCCAGCTTGGTCGAAAGCTCTCGTCCTCTCTTATGATCGCCCCGGGTAAAAGCGTCGTTGATCAGGCTTTCCAAATCGCTCTTTTCAGACTCCATTGCCTCGATTCTCGATTCAAGAGCTTTCTGCTCCTGTTCCTCTCTGTTTCCTGAGCTTTTCTTTTGGCTGTCTCTTCTATCGGATCCTCTCGTCGATATCCGTCCGCTCGATTTCGGTTTGACAGGATTAACAGAAGCCCACCATTCTGAAAAACTCCCCTCGAAAGAAAAGAGCTTTCTGTCCTTTACTTCGATAATCCTGTCGACGGTCTTCTCCAGAAAATAACGGTCATGGGAAACGACGAGCAGGGTTCCTTCAAAATCAGCCAGGGCTTCCTCTACGGCTTCACTGGACAGAATGTCCAGGTGGTTAGTCGGTTCATCGAGAATGAGAAAATTGGTCTTCAGGTAG
>JAFGUL010000253.1 GCA_016938535.1 Candidatus Delongbacteria bacterium | reverse complement strand
TATAGGCAAGTACTCCGAATATATCACGCTGTTTTAACCCGTGGCATACAGCAACTGTATTATAACCTGCGTCAAGACCTACAGCCTTGACATCGAATCCGAACCTGTTTATCTGGTGGTCAAGTCTTTGTATATATGGAATACTGTCGTGAACATTGCCAGGGGTTACATGAACATCGGTTATTATGTTGTGTTTGCCGTCGACTGTTCTGTGATCAAGATAAGCGAACCCTTCCTCCTTAAAGTCTCTGCACATATATCCGCTGTCAGGATCAGTAGTGCTGACTCTTACCTCTTTGACTTCAGGCTCTTTAGGATTATCTTTCAGCTCTTTCTTTCCGTGCCGAAGCCGATCCTTGTTTACATCTTCTTCAAGCTCATCTAGATAATGCTTCGCTGTGCCTTCCACATCTCTCTTCTCGAACTTCCTCTTGTTTGCGTTTGCTTTCAAGTGCGTAGAGTCAGTATATAACACTTCTCCCGTTACAAGCTTCTTTCGAATGGCCAGGAAAACAGTCTCATCGAAAAGCTCTCGAAAGACATCGCTGTCCTGAAAACGGTGGAGCCTGTTAAAGCTTAGAGTGGAATGGTGAGGTATAGGCTCATTGATCTTATATCCCAAAAACCAACGGTAGGCAAGGTTAACTTCTATATCACGCATAAGTTGCCTTTCAGACCTGATCCCATATAAAAAACCGAGAAAATATATCTTGAACAGCACTTCAGGATCTACCGCAGGCCTGCCATTGTTGTCGCAATAGAATGAACTTAATTTCTTTCGGACAAAGCTAAAGTCTATATACTTGCATATTTTTCTGAGAAGATGATTTTCCGGAACTAAATTTTCCAGTATCACCATCTCAATTTCTGTTTGTTTTGATTCTTCTTTTTTGAGCATAATTTCTCCGAAATCAGTTATATTAGAAATATAAGCATTAAAAAGTCTGAAAGCAAGTAATATTTTGTTCATATTACAACTATTTCGTTATATATAGTTATTTAATGCGAGAAAAAATGAAAATCAAAAAAAAGTCCCTGATTTCTCAAGGACTTTTTCGACAGTCTGAAGCGGGTCACTGACCCGCTTTTTTGTTGTTTTAAATTTCTTGTTTAGAAATTGTACTTGACCGTTGTTCCGATCTTCAGCTGCATATCTGTTGCAGGCTCAAGGTCGTCAGTAAAGTTGATCGGAGAGTCCGTATTATCAACTTTATTATAGGCAAAATTCTCAGTAGGAACAAACAGAGCCAGGTAAGGATAGAAATTGATCTGGTCATCATAAAGAGAAACTTTTGCTTTCAGATCAAGCTCCCAGGCAATAAACATATCTTTATTTGCCGTCTCCATCGGATTGGTAAAATCAATTTTCTTTCCGTAGTCCTGATCGTTCATGATAAATCCGAAACCGCCTGTGAATGTTACATTTTCCGTGTATTTCCAGTCAACAAAAAGTGAAGGAACAACTACGCCTAATTGATAAACTGTTCCTCTGGACTGTATTGTAAACTCATTCATAGGATTGTGCGTGTCTATACCGTTAGCATTCTCATTAATGATCTCAAGACCTGTATCGTAGAATGATTTGTATGCTTCATAGTTTTCCCAATTTTCGTAGCAGCCTCTGAAAAGTAAGTTAGCTCTGAAGGTTGTCTGATCATCCATTTCGAACTTGGATTTTACGCTCAATCCCAAT
>JAFGUL010000045.1 GCA_016938535.1 Candidatus Delongbacteria bacterium | reverse complement strand
ATTGAGAAAGTATCGTCTGAAAGGGTCAATAAAAAAGGTGAAAGGATCTGGATGGAAAGAGTAATTGATTATATATGTGATTCACCGTTCGGTAAAAAGAAGGGACTTACAGGCTTTGAAGGGATGGCGGAATTCTTCAAGATCAGGCAGGATGTCGAACTTGAAATATTGAAAGAACTTCCGGTGAAAACGATCGTAATCAGCAACAGAAGTTCCGACTGGGACACTATTTGGGATAAAATTACAGCGGTGTTAGATAAATGACTTTCTCAATTTTAACGGTGATGTTGACGAAGTGATCTGCTAGGTTTTTTCAGCCAAATATTCAGAACATTTTAAGAAAGGTCAAGCAGGAAATCGGGGATGTAGCGCCTTTCTATGCCGTCAATGTCTTCGGGATAGAATTTGTCGAGAGTGAGCACGATCTTTCTGTAATTGTCTTTAATGGATTTCAGGTTCCCGAATTCTCTTTTTATGACCGAGTCAGATGACAGCAGGTATGCCACCTGGATATAGATCTTCTCATTCTGTTTTTCGGCTATGAAATCAATTTCAGATCCTCCGAGTACACCTGAACATACTTTGTAACCTCTGCGCAGAAGTTCGATATAGATCATATTTTCCAGAACACCCGAAATGTCGTTCTCTCTATAACCTATAAGCCCGTTCCTGAGCCCGAAATCCCCGAGATAGAATTTATTGTTGATCTCAAGCCACTTTTTGCCTTTGAGGTCGTATCTGTTTACTCTGTGGATCATAAAAGCTTTTTCGAGATATGAAATGTAATTGATGACCGTATCTGTCGAGGCTGTTATTTTGACTGACCTGAAATAATTCGATATCCCGTTTGCCGAAGTAATGTTCCCGCAGTTGTCTGTGAGATATTTCGTTATGTTGTCAACGAGTACCGCGTCCCTGATCCTATTTCTTTCGATGACATCTTTCAATATGACGGTGTTCAGGATGGAGTTCAGGTAGGTAGTTATCATTTCGTCGTCAAATTCCAGTCCGTGAATGCCGGGGAAACCACCGTATCTCAGGTAATACTTAAACTCATCGTCAATGTCTTTATTAACTTTTGTATCGCGGAAATCTAAAAACTCTTTGAAGCTCAAAGTGAACACGGGTATTTCAACATACCTTCCTCTGAGTAAAGTGGCCAGTTCGGATGAAAGCAGGTGCGCGTTGGAGCCTGTAATTATGATGTCTCCGATCCCGTCCGCAAGGAAAGATGAAACCGCTTTTTCCCATTTTTCAACTTCCTGAACTTCATCGAGAAGGATGTATTTTCTTCCTTTTCTGTTTTTTAACTCTCCGTTCACGAACTTATATAGGTCGTTATAGTCTTTGATGAATCCGAATTCGAGAGATTCGTGATTGATATAAACAATGTTTTTTGCCTCTTCGCCCCGATTTAAAAGTTCTTTATGTACAAGTCTTAGAAGTGTGCTCTTACCGCACCTTCTTATTCCGGTAAGAACTTTTATCATAGGTTTGTCGATATATTTCATCAGCTTTGTAATGTAGAGTTCTCTGCTATGCATCACTGTCTCCTTCGTTTATAAACGATATATTTGTAATATAACCAAAATCTATCGAGTATGCAAGATAAAAATGCTGTTTGTTCTGAGTTTGTCGGGTATGGCACAAAACCTTGCTATAGATATTGTATTAAGGAGGAATATTATTTATATTGCTTACAGATAAAAGAAAATCAAGGGCGGTACCATGATAAACAAGAAAAAAGAAGTCACAGACAAAAAGATAATCGAAGGTATTCTAAAGGAAGCGAACTGGTGCCAGCTTGCGATGAGTGACAAGGATCAGCCTTATATCATACCTCTGAATTACGGCTATTTCGATAACGCGCTCTACATACACTGCGCAACGAAAGGGATGAAGCTCGATCTGATCAGAAAAAACCCGAAAGTGGCTTTTAATGTTACGCTTGATTCGGAGTATCTTGACGGTCTTTTAACGATGAGATACCGGAGCGTGAACGGTTTCGGAAAAGCGTACATTATTGAAGACGAGGAAGGGAAGAGGGAAGCTTTAAATCATCTGACAGCGCAATTTGGAGCCGATCCTGTTCATCACAGTCCTGAAAGCCTGAAAACAATAGTCATGATAAGGGTCGATATAGAAAGTACGACCTGCAAGATCAATTATATGGATGAAAAATGACAAAATATATAATTAGTCCTATGAATATTAATGATTTGACTGAAGTGGAATTTATTTCCCGAAAGCACCTTGAGACTCCTGTGTTATGGAATGAAAATTATGTTTTTTCGGAAGAGGAATTAAAGGAAATTAAAGCT
>JAFGUL010000044.1 GCA_016938535.1 Candidatus Delongbacteria bacterium | reverse complement strand
TCTCCCAATCCCTTGAATCTTGTTATTTCAGGATCAGGGCCGAGTGCTTTGGTGGCTTTAGCTTTTTCGTCCGGTGTATAGCAATATCTTGTTTCTTTTTTATTTCTGACCCTGAAAAGTGGTGTCTGAAGAATGTAGACATGGCCTTTTCTTACAAGTTCCGGGAAAAACTGGAGAAAGAATGTCAGCAGAAGAAGCCTTATGTGCATTCCGTCGACATCTGCATCAGTAGCTATAACGACGTTATTGTAACGAAGATTTTCTATACCATCTTCAATGTTAAGTGCTGCCTGCAGAAGATTAAATTCCTCATTTTCATATACGATCTTTTTCGTAAGCCCGAATGAATTGAGAGGTTTTCCTCTAAGGCTGAAAACGGCCTGAGTCTCTACATTCCTTGATTTTGTTATTGATCCGCTGGCCGAGTCGCCCTCTGTAATAAATATAGTTGAGTCCAGCTTTTTCGGATCATTGGAATTATAATGTATCCGGCAGTCTCTCAGTTTTTTATTATGCAGACTCACTTTTTTTGCCCTGTCACGTGCAATCTTCTGGATGGAGGAAATAGCTTTTCTCTCTTTCTCGGAATCCTGGATCTTTTTCAGGAGTATTCCTGCTGTTTCAGAATTCTTATGAAGATAGTCGTCGAGGTGTTTCTTGATGAAATCGGTGATAAAAGTTCTGACAGAGGGTCCGTTTGGTCCCATATCTTTCGATCCGAGTTTCGTTTTTGTCTGTGATTCGAAGATCGGTTCCTCCACTTTTATACTCACAGCCGCAATAATTGATGACCGGATATCAGAGGGATCATATTCTTTCTTATAAAAATCCCTTATAGTTCTTACAAAAGCTTCCCGGAAAGCAAGGAGATGTGTTCCACCCTGGGTTGTGTTCTGTCCGTTCACGAAACTGTAGTAATCTTCGCCATAGTGAAGGCCATGTGTAAAAGCTATTTCAATATCTTCTCCCTTAAGATGAATGAGAGGATAGAGCCCTTCCTTATTCATATTCTCATTGAGAAGATCAGCAAGTCCGTTACGTGAAAAGAACTTGTTGCCGTTAAAATTTATTACCAGCCCGGAATTTAGATAAACGTAATTCTTCAGCATGGAATCGACATACTCCGAGATATAAAAATAATTGCCGAACATATTCTCATCCGGCTGAAAGGTCACTTCAACACCGTTTTCTTCATCAACAGGCTTTACGGGATGATCCTTTACCAGATCACCATGGGCGAATTCGCTTATCTTAAGCTGGCCGTCACGTATTGATCTCACAATGAATTTACTTGATAAAGCATTGACAGCTTTGACCCCGATACCGTTAAGGCCCACGGATTTCTTGAAGGCCTTGGAATCATACTTAGCTCCCGTATTCATCTTTGATACAGCATCCAGGACCTTGCCCAGAGGAATACCGCGACCGTAATCTCTTATCCTGACCTCCCTGCCATTTATAGAAACATCAATTTTCTTCCCGAAACCCATCATATATTCATCAACGGCATTATCCATAACTTCCTTGAGCAGGACATAGATACCATCATCCTGCGATGATCCGTCACCCAGCTTGCCGATATACATACCCGGTCTCAACCTGATATGCTCTCTCCATTCCAGGGTTTTAATATGCTCTTCAGAATATCCGACAACAGTCATCTTGGAAAAAATTTGGCGCAAATATAATTAATTACATAAGCCGCTGGCCTCCATTTTTTCAACAATTTGACGGATTTCTAATCACCGGAAAGTGACAAAAAGACATGAGCCGGAATATTAATCTGATTAATTGA
>JAFGUL010000043.1 GCA_016938535.1 Candidatus Delongbacteria bacterium | reverse complement strand
ATAAAGAACTGGATCAGGATAAATTTCAACATAAATAACGCTTTGAGCCTCTACGATTTCAGATGCTTCGTTCCTGAGACAAAAGAGGATATAACCAAGCAGTATATGAATTAAAAGAAACGGAAAGTATGAAGATCGACAGAAAAAGAGTTGCGGTCATAACGGGGGCATCGTCAGGATTCGGAAGGCTTTTTGCGCATGAGCTGGAAAAGAACCTTGACCTGGAAGAAATATGGCTTGTAGCCAGAAGAGGCGAAAAACTTAAAGAGCTTGCATCAGAACTCGAAAGGGTAAAAGGCGTTCCTATTGAGGCCGACCTTTCAACAAAGGAAGGGCTGGATATGGTCTCGAACATGGCTGAAAAAGAGAACCCGTTTATAAAAGTACTTATCAACAACGCCGGTTTCGGTCGGAGCGAAGAATTCAGTGAGGGAGAGGAAAAATATTACAGCGATATGATAGACGTGAACGTCAAAGCCCCGGTAATACTTACAAAGAAATTATTGAAATATATGGCTGAAAGCTCGATGATAGCCAATGTAGCGTCATCTGCGGCCTTCGCTCCGCTTCCGTATTTCACTGTTTACGCAGCGACTAAATGTTTTATGCTTAATTTCTCCTACGCCCTGGACGAAGAACTGAAGGAAAGGGATATTTCAGTCACTGCGGTCTGTCCCGGTCCCGCTCAGACGGAGTTCTTTAAGACCAGAGAGAAGAAAGTAAATCACTTAAAGATCGAAGATCCCGTTAAGATAGTGGAAAAAGCTGTCAGGGACATGAAGAAAAGGAAGAATATTTCAGTTTACGGAATGCAGGCGAACGTATTAAGATTCATCTCGACGATAATACCCAGATTACTGCTCGCAAAGATCGCCGGACATATAAAATATCCGAGATAATATTTAGCTCATACACTAATTAATTTTGCGCTTCAGGCACAAATACGCATAAAAAAAATTAAATTACCTATTGACAAAACATTTTTAATGTGTTAAAATACCCTTAAGGAAAAAATGTGAACAATTTGTGAACAGGATTTCCAATTAATGAAATAACAATAAAACACGGCCTTGATAAAAAAAACGAACACTAATTAAAAAGGGAGAGAAAATGAAAAAAATAATGACAATCGCGATGATGATCGCAACAATCGCAGCGTTTGCT
>JAFGUL010000252.1 GCA_016938535.1 Candidatus Delongbacteria bacterium | reverse complement strand
TGACGCAATTATTGACGGTATCAGCTGCAACGGACTGATCATCAAAGGGCACAGGGTTTTAGCTCACGGTAAAAAGATGAGGTCTGTTATCAGCATAATCAAGAAAGGTCTGAGTTAGATCACAAGATCGTCTTCTTCTATAACTTTGTTTCTTTTCGAAAAAAGAGCGGTACCCACCGATAAAGGACCGACACGCCCGGCGAACATCAAAAAAATTAAAGTAATTTTGCCTAGCGGCGATAGCATTCCTGTTATTCCGGTGCTCAGACCTACTGTACCTAATGCTGATGTAGCTTCGAAGAATACCTGATAGAACGGGAACTGTTCCGTTAGCAGAAGGATATATATACCGGTCCACAGGAATATTATATAGAAAGTAAAGTTAGCTGAAGCGGTGATCAGTCTGTGATTAGGTATGATCCTGCCGTTGAAGATAACTTTTGTGCTGCCTTTAAGTACATTTGACATCTGGGCGTAAACCGCCGTAACCGTCGTGCTTTTTATTCCTCCGCCCGTACCTGAAGGTGAAGCTCCGACAATCATTAAGAGAATGACGAGAAATATTGCGCTTGATGACAGTGAACCTATAGGAACAGTGTTGAATCCCACTGTGGTCATTGCCGTCATTGACTGGAAAAATGAAGAGAGAAGTCTTTTTTCCGCAGGCAGGTCAACCACCGAAGGTTCTGTCAGAAAAATTAACACCGTTCCGAATACACTCAGGAACAAAGTGAATTTTAGGATGATTTCGGTAGTATATGTAATTCTTTCTTTTCTTCCTCTCAGAAATTCCCAAATATCCGTAAAGACAATAAATCCGATCGCACCAAGGTAACTTAATATAGATATGACCAGATTCAGAGAAAAATTGTCCCTGTAATTCTCAAAACTGTTGTTGAAAAGACCAAATCCGGCTGTACAGAAAGCAGACACGGAATGGAAGAGTGAATGCCACAGACCGTTCCAGAAACCCATGTGGATGAAAGAAGGTAAAAGGGTCAGAGTACCCGTGGTCTCTATAATGATCGAAAATATTACAACATTTTTGATGAACGACTCAATATGAAAATCATTCGGAAGGCTGAAGTCGCTCTGCAGCATCTCATTCCCTGAATTTGTTAATTTTTTCCCCTGCCCGAGAACGACAAAGGATGCGATCGACATATATCCGATGCCGCCTATCTGGATCATAATTAGTATCGCCAGTCTGCCTATAAAAGTGTACTCGTCAGCGATGCTTTTTGTTACGAGCCCTGTAGTTGATACAGCGGAAGTAGAAGTGAATAGGTTATCGAGTAAGCTGATACTGCCTGTCTGACAGAAAGGCATTGTGAGGAATAGTGTTCCTGTAACAACAACTATTAAATATCCCAATAAAAGCAGTTGGATCGGCTGCAAACGAATATTCTCAATGAATTTATTTTGCTTTAATAGTTTCATACACACTCCGTAAATAAATATCGCTAGTAATTAATTGAAGAAAATGTTGCAATATCAACATTTTTACCTACCACTATAAGAATGTCATCTTTTTTGATCCTGTAATTCGGATCAACCGTAATGCTGAATTTGTCTTTTTCGGGGTTTTTGATCGCGACAATATTAATGTGAAATTTTTTCCTGAGATCAAGTTCCATCAGGTTTTTTCCTATAATATTCGGATGCACAATGATCTCTGAGATCGAAAAATCTTTGCTTAGCGGAATGTACTCTGAAATGTTTTTATAAGATAACGACACAGCGAGCTTGACGGCAATATCCTTTTCCGGAAAAATAATATCCGTAGCGCCTACTTTGCCGAGTATTCTTTTATGTTCTTCGCTGTTTGTTTTGGCGAATATTCTTTTAACGCCTATCTCTCTTAAAAGGAGTGTAATAAGCGTTGTCATGTCGCTGTTATCTCCTGCAGAAACAAAAACCGCATCAACTTCAGATACACCGTGACTCAAAAGGAATTGCTTGTCGCTTGCGTCTCCGACTATCGGGACAGTGCATTCATCCGCTATTTTCTGTACTTTATCTTTATTCAAGTCTATAGCGATCACTTCATTTCCATTCTGATATAAGTTGGATGCTACATTGAAACCGAATTTTCCAAGTCCGATCACACAAAATTTTCCGTTAGATTCACTCATAATCACTCCCTGTTTATCCGATCATAATATTTTCTTCGGCATACATTGTTGAATTAGCAGGTTCTTTTCTTACAATAGAAAAAGCAATGGTAAGTATCCCGACCCTTCCGATGAACATTAACATAGTTATTATAATTTTACCCATGAAAGTTAGACCGGATGTGACTCCCATGGACAGTCCTACTGTTCCAATAGCCGACACGGCTTCAAAAAAGTAACTGAGGAACTCTCTATTCCCCTCCTGAACAAGCTCATGTGTTTGCACAATAAGAATGAAGAATACTGCCAGAATAGTGAAACTTAAAGCCAGTATCGTAATAGTGAAAGCTTTCATGATAATTTCTCTTGAAAGAGTTCTGTTGAAGATATTGGGATTAGGACTTCCCTTTAAAGCATTTTTTATGTTAATAAAAAATATCGCCAGGGTTGTCGTTTTTATGCCTCCTGCCGCTGATCCGGGAGAACCCCCTACGAACATCAAAAATATCATCAAAAAACTGGTTGATGACCTCAAAGAAGAAATTTCGACCGTATTAAATCCTGCAGTTCTTGCCGTGACGGACTGAAAAATACTCGTCATAAATTGTTCCTTAATGGTGAACGAAGACATTGAGTTTCCGTTCTCAAGCATCCAGAATGCCATAAAGCCCGTAATTATAAGTATGGATGATGTGATTAGGACGATCTTTGTGTGTAGACTGAACTTGAAAATCTTTTTTCTTTTGTATATAAAGTACTCATGGATCTCATTTATTACGAGAAATCCTATACCGCCGATTATTATAAGAAGCATTATTATAGTGTTGACATAAATACTGCCTTTGAATTGGATAAGACTGTCGGAAAAAGTTGAGAATCCGGCATTGCAGAATGCGGATACAGAATGGAAAACAGAATGGTAAACACCCTTGAATAAACCAAATCTGGGCACAAAATAAAAACTCAGAAGTATTGCTCCGAGCCCTTCAAAGAATATGGTCGTCTTAATAACTTTCCGCATA
>JAFGUL010000042.1 GCA_016938535.1 Candidatus Delongbacteria bacterium | reverse complement strand
TCTTTAGACAGATCAAGCTGTTCCATCATTGCCGGTCCGCAGTTTTCTCTTCCCATTCTGTCTTTTATGAAGCGGTTCTGATGGGTATTACCCATTTTGTGCCCCATTACGCCGGGACCGTTACCTGAACAGTTTTCGGGAATGAATCCCGGTCCCATACCCGGTTTTACTGCTGACGGGGGTGCCGAAGTTTCCTGCGCAACAGCTCCGATTAGAAGCGCGCCTGTCAGGATTAGAGTCGTTAATAGTTTTTTCATTTTGATCTCCTTTTTTTTGGTTGCATTTGATTTAGTTAACGCTTTGTAACCGCATTTATTTTAATTATTTTTTGTTTAGTCATTATTTTTTTGTTATTATTCAGCAACAAAATGGAATGGAAATGACAGAATACGAGAATTATTTCATACCGATCTATAAAAGAATAGAAAGGAAAATTACCGGGTCCGAAGGGTGTTACCTGATAACTGAAGACGGTAAATATCTTGATATGTTCGGCGGACTTGGCGTAAATGCGCTTGGTTATAATGTGTCCGATGTTAAGAATGCGATAAAAGATCAGCTTGAAAGATTCAGTCATCTGTCCAATTATTTCGAGGCTGAATCTGCGGGAAGGCTGGCTGAGTACCTGGTTAATAATACATTTGCTGAAAAAGTATTCTTCACAAATTCCGGCACAGAGGCCGTGGAAGCCGGAATGAAATTGATAAGGAAATACGGTAAAATTAACGGAAAAAGTACCATTATTACTTTTTCACAGGCTTTCCACGGAAGGACACTGGCCGCCGCCTCAGTGACCGCTCCTGACAACTCATCGCCCTATAATTTTCCCGGCGGAGTTCCGAATATCATTACTCTAAAATTCAACGATACCGGCGATCTCGATAGAATAAATGAAGATACTGCCGGTGTTTTTGTTGAATTCATTCAGGGTCAGGGCGGTGTAAACGTCGCGGACATGGAGTTTGCGCGCAAACTCAGAGAGAGAACCGCGATGTTCAAAGCTGTTCTGATGGCTGACGAGATCCAGTCGGGAATGGGAAGAACAGGTAAACTGTTCAGCTTTGAACATTTCGGGATAGTTCCCGACATCGCCGTAACTGCCAAAGCTATCGGCGGAGGTCTGCCTCTCGGAGTTCTGATGGCAGACAGGGAGTACTGCGGCATTCTGGGTTACGGCGAGCACGGCTCCACATTCGGCGGGAATCCCGTCGCCTGCGCTGCAGGACTGGAAACTATAAGAACTGTAAACAGGCCTGAATTTTTAAAAGGCGTTGAAGAAAAGGGCAAAATTCTGATTTCCGAAATATTAAAGCTGAAAGAAAAACACAAGTCAAAGATTGGCAGAGTTTCAGGCCTGGGTCTTATGATCGGCGCGGAGATATTAAAAAATCATGAAAAAATCATTCCGCTTTTTATGGACAGAAAAATATTCGTTAATATTACTCACGGAAATATATTAAGGCTGCTTCCGCCGCTTGTCATCGGCAAAAAGGAGACTGAAGAATTTATTTCAGCTTTCAAAGATGTACTGAACGAACTGTAGAGTTTACATAAAATACTTTATTATAAGGAATCCGCCGGCAAGGAGAAGAGTAAAAAGTGTTACCGCCAGATTGAAATATTTCTCGATCCATATCTTGATCGGAGCACCGAACCTGTAAATTATCGCCGAAACCAGAAAGAATCTCAGAGATCTGCTTACGGCAGAAGCAAAAACGAACATAATAAAGTTAATGTTGAAAACTCCGGCGGTTATGGTGATAAGTTTATATGGTATAGGCGTAAACCCGGCTGTAAAGACGACCCAGAAATTATAGAGATCGTATTTTTGGCGTATAAGCTCGAAATTGGCTTGCGTAAATCCCGGGATGTAATCAAAAAAGAAACTGCTTACGGCTCCCCACAATGTCCATCCTATTCCGTATCCCAGGATCCCTCCTATTATCGAAGCTGCTGAACATACAGATGCATAATAAAAAGCTTTTTTGGGTTTTGAAACAGCCAGAGCTATAAGAAGGACATCAGGAGGAACAGGAAAAAAAGAGCTTTCAGAGAATGACAGCAAGAAAAGTGCCGGAACTCCGTAAGGCGTGTCAGCCCAGTGCAGTACCCAGTTATATATTTTTCTGACAATGTTAGGTTTATTCATCATACCCTCTCCCAATCAGAGGCACGAACATGCAGTCGATTATCTCCTCTTTAATAAAACCGGTTTCCTCTTTTTTTATTCTGAACAGCTTATGGTAATTCTCGTGCTCAAGAGGTATTATCAGCTTTCCTCCCGGTTTTAGCTGATTTATAAGTGACTGAGGAATTTCTTTTGCTCCGGCAGAAACAATTATTCCGTCATAAGGCGCTTCAGATTTCCACCCCAGAGTTCCGTCTCCTACAAAGACCTGTATATTTTCTATTTTCAGTTTTTGAAGATTGTTTCTGGAAAATCCGACAAGTTCGGGGATCCTTTCGACAGATACTACATATTTACAGAGTTTTGAAAGTATCGCGGACTGGAATCCGGAACCTGTACCTATCTCAAGAATGACTTCATCTTCAAGAGGTCTCAACATCTGTGTCATGAGGGCAGTAATATAAGGCTGAGATATAGTCTGTCCGTATCCTATCGGCAGAGCGGAATCGTCATATGAGTGCTCAATATTATCCTCGGGAACAAAGATATGTCTGGGAATTTCCTGGAAGGCTTTTAGAACTCTTTTATCAGCTATGCCTCTTTTTTTTAGCTGATTAGAGATCATTTCTTTTCTGGCAAAATCAAAATTGATCATTGTATGTCACATCCCCGTAAAAAATTCTCTCCTTTAACCCGTGACCGTTATTAATTATCAGACATCCCAGGTCGTCTATGGAATCTATAACACCGCTTATAGCTTTTCCTTCAATGTTGACAGTAACAGGCCTTCCTTTTATATCAGCTTCCCTGAACCATATCAGAGGTATATCGCTCGCTGTATTCGTACAGTACCTTCTGTACACCATGTTAACTGATTCGATAAGCTCATTTTTCATTATTTCAATATCAGGCGGATCAACTGCTTCTGATTCGACGGAAGTGTAAGGATAAGATATATTTCCCTTGGGTATGAAATCCATAATGTTTATTCCGATTCCGATTATTACGCATTCTTTTGAATATTCGGATAATATTCCGCATATCTTTTTTCCTGATACCGTCACATCGTTGGGCCATTTCAGAACTATTCTGCCGGAGTCGATGTATTTTGTGAGCATCATTTTAACTGCCAGTGAAAACAGGAATGACAGCCTTATGGCATCTGAACTCTCGTAAATATTTTTGATCAGGAATGAACAGAAAATGCTTTTACCCGGTTCGCCGTACCAGCTTCTGCCGAGCCTGCCCTTACCTCCTGTCTGATCTTTTGCGAAAAGAACTGTACCTGTATTCAGGTCATCGGAATTTTTTTTCAGATATGAATTTGTAGAATCTACTTTTTCCAGGTCTATTATATGTGTAAAATTTTCGAGTCTCATTATTTTCATCCTTTATTCAGTTTCAGTACTGTCTTCCTCGTTGTAAAATCTGCTTTCCGCGTCAAGTTCTTCAAGCAGATCGATTATTTCGTCCACATTCTTCTTTGATAGAGCAGGGAGTACAGGAGTTCCCTTAATAAATGAAAGCGGGGATGTATCCTCTTTCAGCATTGTTGTTTTATTTCTGCTCTTTATCTTCATAAAACTGTCTTTTTTTCAAATTCGTTTACCACTTTGATAAAAATATTCTCCATATAATATTCTCCTGTCTGCTCGCGAAGGTTTTCTATTGTTCCTACCGCAAGCAGTTTCCCGTTGTTAATGATCCCTATTCTGTCGCAGATCTTTTCCACTTCCCCCATATTATGGGAAGAGAATATAATAGTTTTGCCCTGATCTCTAAGGTCTTTTATATAGCTGTGGATCTTCTGAGAAACGATTACATCAAGTCCGGAGCTGGGTTCATCAAGTATAAGAACCGCAGGGTCGTGAACGATCGTTCTTGCGATAGAAGTTATCTGCTTCATGCCTGTTGAAAGTTTTTCAGAATAAGTGTCAGCATATTCACCTATACCAAAATAGCTTATGAGCTGTTCGACCCTTAAAGTTATCTCGCTCTCAGGATAATCGTTAAGCTCGGCAAAATATCTTATGATTTCTCTTGGCGACAGCCTTGGATATAAAGCTGTATTCGAAGACATGTACCCGATAGACCTTCTGACATCCTCAGGGTTTTCCGAGGTGCTGAATCCCGCGATGCTGATATAACCTGAATCCGGCTGCATCAGAGTAGCCATCATTCTTAAAGTCGTAGTCTTTCCCGCGCCGTTCGGTCCCAAAAGTCCGAACACTTCTCCTCTATAGGCGGTAAAACTTATATTGTTCACAGCCTTTACAGTTCCTCTCTGAGGATCATAAAATTCCTTGTTCAGTTCTTTTATAGTTATCGTTTCTTCCATCTTGACCACTTTGTTTTTATTTTTTTTGTTAGGGATGAGCCTGAGTAACCCAGAAGCACTTCCTCTTCAACGAGGAACGGGAAGAAAAGTTTATATATTATCACAAGCCACAGGATCGAAAATAGAGCTGTTTCGGCCATGAAAATCCAGTCGGTATTGTTCTCGATCAGCAGTTTCAGACAGAAGGATATGTTCAGAACAGGCGTCGCAGCTATGAAAATATTGGGATCTACCGCAGGTATGACAAGAACAAGCGGAAGATATGTCAGAAAAGCCGTAAAAGGCGATATCATCACACTTCCCTCTTTTCTTTTAGACGCAAAACCTGAAGCTGTAATAAAAATAACGCTTACGAAGAAGGAAGTCAGAAGAAGCGAGATCAGTGCGATAATAATAATATTCAGACCGAAAATTTCACTCCAGCTGAACCCGGTCATATCTTCCGAGACTCCTGTTATCAGGGAACTGAAGATGGTAATTATGAAAACTACAAGGAAAACAAAATTGACAGTTCCTGCAAGCAATGCGTAAATATTAACGGTCAGCAGTTTCGAAATAATAACGCTCTCCCTTTTCAGAGGAAGTGTCAGTGATGTCTCTGCCGTTCTGTCTTCCGACTGGCCGGATGTAATTTCAACAGACGCGGCGGCGGCAGCTGATATTATTGAGATAACGGATAACAGAGGTATCAGGAGAGAAAGCATCTTTCTTATTATCTCGTGCTCTCCTTCCGAATTTCTGGTTTCAATTTGAAATACGTCAAAATATCCAGTCTCGAATCCTTTATTTTCTATTAACTCTTTTTTTTTCGTTTCATAAAAACCGATAAGTTTTTTTTCGATCCTGGGGTAAAACTCATTGTGATTTGAATTTGAGCTGTCCATAATTACGGAGTAAAAAGGCAGTCCTCCGTTATTGGAAACGATCAGCTGCATCCTGTCTTTACTTTCGTCTGAATTATCGGTTCTTTCAAGTATCAGGTTCTTTACAGCCATCAGAGAATCTTCCAGCTGTAAAAATTCGTCCTGTTCAATAGTATAGGAAAGTGTAAGTTCCCTGCTGTCCGAAAAACCGGTTTTGACCATGAGGAACTGGTTTATTCCCCAGTAAATAAGGGGATAAAATATTATCGGAACAAGTAGAACCATCAGGCCGAGCATTTTATTTCTCAACAAGTCTTTCAAATATAGCTGAACTAGTGTTTTCATCTTATCCGTTTTTATATTCGGCCAATGATATATAACACCTCAGATAAAGTCAATGCAATTATTAATTATGATCGCTGAGGGTTTTATACTTTCATCTGTCTCCGGTCCTTTAAGTTCTTTGTAGTTTTCAACAAAATGCATGATTATGTTCTGATCGAATTTTGATATCACGGCATTCTGACCCAGGCCTTCATTTCTTTCAGTGACATTGCGGAACAGAAGGACGGGTTTTTTAAGATAGGAACATTCCTCCTGATTGCTTCCCCCGTCGGATATTACGAACTCGGCATTTTTTATCAGCTTGATGAATCTGAAATAGTCATATCTCTTTCTGAGCTCAATAGAAGGATCGTTCCGAAGCCTTTCAATCAGACCGTACCGTATCAGTTTTTTCTCTGTAATATTATGAAGAATGAATATAAGCCTGATCTTTTTCGAGACTAAAACGAGAAGGTCAATTATTTTTTCAAGCATTTCTTTGTTCTTCACGTTCTCGAATCTGTGAAGAGTGACAACGGCAAATTCTTCACGAGGTATCTGCACGTCATTGATGAGTCCTATCGCGGGAGCGGCATAATTCAGAGAATCGTAAAGAGTGTTCAAATGCGTATTGATCTTCCTGCCGCGATATTTCCTGAGATTATTAACCGCCCATTCTCCGGGGCAGAACATCATGTCAGAGAGCCTAAAAGTGATCTTTCTGAAAATTTCTTCCGGGAAAGGCTGAAAAATATTAAATGATCTTAAGCCCGATTCGACATGACCGACCTTAAGCCCGGAAAATTTTCCCATCAGAGCACCGATAACCGTGCTGAGGGTATCCCCGTGAACAAGAACTATTCCTTTTTTATCATTCCGGAAAATCATTTTTCTTCTAAAAAGCGAACGGGCAAGTATTCTCAAAGACCAGATTATCATAGACAGAACTGAAGTGATGTCTTTTCCGGAATAAAGCTGAATGTCAGGTTTCTTGATCTTGAAATTATCCAGAATGTCTTCGATAGTTTCTTTATGCTGACCGGTCGAGATGTAATTGTAGTCTGTCCCTCTCAGGCTCAATTCCTTCATGACAGGAGCCATTTTGATAAGCTGAGCTTTTGTTCCGATAACGATGTGGATCATTTTTATCAGTCCTCTTCGACTTTATCGTAACGCAGTGTGGATATCTGCTCAGAAAGCAGCCCTATCAGAAAGATTATTACGCCCACGCTTATCAGAAAGATAGAGAACTGCGTGTACCTTGCTCCAAGAAGGATTATTTTATAGAACATATGAGCCAGCCCTCCAAGTACAAAAATAAGGCTGACGGGGAGAAAAACTTTTAGAGGAGAGAAAAGCATGGTGATCTTAATTATGATCAGAAGAAATCTGAAGCCGTCCCTGAATATTCTGATCTTGCTTTTGCCTATCCTCTTTTTTGTATGTATCGGACAGTACTTGAGATTATACCCGGCCTTAATTATTGCCAGAGTGGAAGTGGTCGGGTAAGAAAATCCGTTGGGGAACATATAAAGGAATTTTTTGATCACAGAGGTTTTGAATCCCCTGTAACCGCTTGTCAGATCTTCGATCCTGACATTTGTAACATAGCTTGCAAGCCAGTTATAAAAAACATTTGCGATATTCCTGTGAAAAGAGCCTTCTGAAGATGCAGTTCTGGCTCCGACAACACAGTCATAAACGCCCAGCAGCTCAGCGATCTTTTTTATGTCAGCTATTTCATGCTGTCCGTCAGCGTCCATCATAACAACGAATTCTTTCTTGGCATTCCTGATACCTGTTCTCACGGCTGATCCGTTTCCCTTGTTATAGGGGTGAGAAACAAGTGTTACTTCAGAGAATTTTGAAACTTCACCGGCTGTGTTATCAGTCGAAGCATCATTCACGACAATAACTTCAAAGTCTTCAAAATGATCTCTCATGAAAGAGATGATCCTGTCCAGAGAAGCAGCTATAGCTTTTTCCTCGTTATAAGCCGGAAGTACTAGTGATACTGGTTTTGAAATCATAACAGCCTCATTATCTGAAATACTCTTTTACCTGATCAATTACAAAATCCGTCTGTTCGTCTGTCATTTCAGGGAATACAGGAAGCGACATGACCTCTTCAGATATCTTCTCAGATCTTGGAAGATCACCCGCATTGTATCCGAGCTCTTTGAAAGCGGGCTGCATGTGAAGAGGTATCGGATAATGTATTCCGGTTGAAACTTCATGTTCTTCAAGGAATTTGATCAGATCTTTTCTGTACGGTGTTCTTACCGCGCACAGATGATAGACCGATCGTACAAAAGACTCCTCATCAATAAAAGCGATACGGTCCTCCAGAGCGTTCTTGTATTTTTTTACTATCTTTCGTCTTTTTTCATTCCATTCTGAAAGGTGTTTCATTTTTACTTTGAGGATCGCGGCCTGCAGATTATCCATCCTTGCATTCGTACCGGGGAACTGATGTTCGTATTTTGTTGTTCTTCCGTGGTCAGAAAGCATCTTTATTTTTTTAAAAAGTTCTTCGTCGTTCGTTACGGCTGCTCCCGCATCCCCGAAAGCTCCCATGTTCTTGCCTGGGTAGAAACTGAAAGACGTCACTTTTGCGTAGCTTCCGACGGGTTTTTTCTTGTATTCCGCAAGATGCGACTGGGCAGCATCCTGGATGACTGTAATTTCCTTATCAGCCACTACTTCTACTACAGCATCATGATCTGCCGGCTGACCGTAAAGATCGACAATTATGACAGCTTTCGTGCGCTCAGTCAAAGCTTTTCTGACCTCGTTCGCGTCTATCAGCGCCGTACTGTCGTGACAGTCGGCGAATACCGGTTTTGCACCGCAGTTCACTATGGCTTCAGCGGTCGCTATGAATGTATGCGACGGACATATCACTTCGTCTCCGGGACCAATATTTAAAGATCTCAGGATCAGCTCAAGTGAAGCTGTTCCGTTAGATGTTCCGGCGCAAAATGCCGCACCGCACATTTCTGCCCAGCTCTTCTCGAACTGCTCCAGCTCCTCTCCTTTTATAAAAGCCGTCCGGTTAATTACGCTGCTTATCGCGTTATCGATCTCGTCTTTTATTGAAAGATAATTAGCTTTAAGATCAACAAAAGGTATTTTCATCGGCACTCCCGTCT
>JAFGUL010000251.1 GCA_016938535.1 Candidatus Delongbacteria bacterium | reverse complement strand
AGAACATCTCTCGTGAATTTAAACTTTGAGAGATCAGTTCGCACGAAATCCGGATCCGGATCAGTTTCTGAGATCTTTCGCGAAAAATCAGTTTCCTCATACCATCTTACAGGCAGGGGTTCTTTGTTCTTTTCAATAAGTCCCTCAACATCCTCGATCATGAATATATCGTAACCTGCTTTAAACACCGCCGTAAACGCTATTCTGTTCGCATTGTATGATGCCTGAGAACAACCTGTCATGAAATTCGTCATCGGCGTCTTTTCGCCTGTATTGATGTCTTTAAAGTACAGATTTGATATTCCTGTCTCGTCAGAAATGAAACCCAGCCTTTGATCATCTATCCAGAAAGGGGAGAACTGCCTGAAATCGTCACTTCCGGTCTCTCTCGTTACATTTCCGGATGCTATATCAAGAATATAGATCTCTTTTACATTCATGTTACTGTTAAGAACTGTCTTAATTGACTTTTCATCAGTCGACAGATCGTCAAGCCTATCCGAAGTAAAAGCGATCTTTGTGCCGTCCGGGGAGAATTTAGGTTCATTGTCAGAGTAAATATCGTCGGTAAGTTTTGTCAATTCCTCTGTTTTTATGCTGTACAGGTAAAGGTCGCTGTATCCGTCTTTAATTCCGGTAAAGCAGATCTGATCTCCGTCCTTTGACCACTCGGGATAGTAAACTCCGTCCAGATCGAATTTCTTTCTGCTTATCCTGTTTCCCGTCTCAGCCTCGTATATGAACATCGCATCGGAATCTGTACTTTTAGCAAAGAATGCGATATAGCGGCTGTCCGGAGACCATGCAAATCCCGGTCTGAGCCATTTGAAACTCTCGAATTCTCCCGTTGACTGTCCCGAAATGACCTTTCTGATTATCTGACCGTCGAAAGTTCTCATTAAATAGATATCGAAATAGTCCGATTTATTGCTTAAGAAAACGAGTTTCTTTCCGTCAGGGCTTAAAACGGGTGAGTTGTTTATCGAATTGCCCCATTTTTCATGGTCGGAAAGCTTTTTTGCTACCGTAACAGGCTCATCAGTTCTTATCAGGGTTGACCAGTACCTTGTTTTAAGCCATTTGTACCAGTCTTTTGAGAGATCCTCGAAATTCGTGCCCAATGCGTCAAGGAATGAATCTTCCACAGATCTGATGACATTGATGCCTCTTAATATCTCTCCGACCTTTTTCTTTCCGTAAGTATCGGTCACATATTTAAAGAGCGACTGCCCGCCCTTGTAGGCCATGTATCCGTTAAGATAATATACATTCCCGATATAATCGTGATAAACAGCGTCCCTTATGGACTGGTCTGATTCCGAATCCCAGCCGCCTCTGCTTTCATATTCGGCCATACCTTCAATGAACCAGAGAGGCATATTCATTTTCGCAAGCCCCGATACTATAGACTGGTAATTTCCCCTGAAGAACATTCTGTTCATTACCGCGTGTGTAAGTTCATGGTGGATCACATGCCTGAACTCTTCCCAATTGCCCTGATAGGGGACCACGGCTCTATTCTTGAAAAATTCGGTAAATCCGCCCACAGCCTCATCCGGTATTCCGCCCATCACATTCGTTTCTTCAAAATGACTGTGCGAATTATACACTATCATTCTGACCTTCGATTCAAGTGTGTATGTCCAGCTTTCCTGAATGGATTTAAGGGCTTCCTCTGCGACCACCGCGCAGAATTCCGCGAGATTTTCTCCTCCCTGATAATGATAAATGATAAAATTGTCAGTCTCAATATATTTCCAGTCGAAAATATGATACTGAACTTTGTTTTTTCCGAAAGGGAAGATCAGCGTAAAAGCTATAAGTATATATGTCGGGAAGATCTTTTTCATTTGTGCCCGCTTTTTTAAATTACTATGTAATATATGGAATTAATCCGGTTAATGCGATGATAAGTTTAATATTTTTTTAAATCTTAAGCCTCATTTTTATGACAGTACCTTCGACCGGATGTTCATTTTTTGAAAGACTTCCTTTAACTGAACTCATGGACAGGTGACCTGAGCTTATAATAAGATCACCATAGAACTGTATCTTTTTATATACGGTAAGTGTTCTTCCCGATTCGAGAAATCTGTCAAAATCGAATCTGGAATTCTGCCTGATCGAAAAGATAACTTCACAATCTTTCAGATCAGTACTGAAAACGGAGCCGTGAAAATCAGAATGATCTCTCGTTTCGGATACCATTTTATTCCATATCTCCTCTACAACATCTCTTTCTGCATAGACTGTTGTTCTGATTGATCCGTACAGGCATTCCATTTCATTTGTTTTGAGATGAAATCTTCTTTTAAGCTCCTCTCTCTCTTCGCATGAAACTTCCCTTTCTTTGTAATTATTGATAAAATCTGTTATGATCTTTGAATTTTCAGACTGAAGCATATCTTTGAAACTGTCGAAATATTCAAGAATCCCCGGAATACATCTCAGATTTTCCTGTCTTTCGTAGTTCGTGTGAAGCAGCCTGTATATGCTTTTTTTATCGTCCCAATTATGATTCAGAGGAGAGAAGAATTTTGAAAGAAAAGGGATTAAACCGGTTCTTCTGTTTATCACCTGAGTTCGAAGCTGTTCATACTTATCATACAGATCATCTCCGCCTTTGGTGTGAAAAACATCGTACCAGTCTTTTTCGGTGATCTTTTCGAATATCTCGTCATTATTCCTGTAACCGCTGATTGCAATTATTCTTGTTTCAGGTAGATGCTTTCTGACTTTTCTGGCAAATTCAACTCCTGCCGTGATCATTCCGGGATCAGTATCATTTTCAGAAGAACTGAAATTAATGTCCGTTATGACTATATCCGGCTTTGAGATCATGACCTTTTCCGAAGCTGCTTCAGGGCAGAGCGAATATTCAACAGTGTCTCCGAATTTTGATATGATATTTCTTGATATCGAATTAATGAGATTATCGTCATTGTCAGCTATAAAAAGCTT
>JAFGUL010000250.1 GCA_016938535.1 Candidatus Delongbacteria bacterium | reverse complement strand
TTTTTTGATAAATTCAATTGCAGAACCTACGGTCGTTATCTTTTCAGCGTCTTCCTCTTCTATTTTGATGTCGAACTCGTCCTCGAATTTCATAACAAGCTCTACAGTTGCGAGAGAATCTGCTCCAAGATCGTTTATGAAAGATGCTCCCGGAACTACAGCTGCTTCCTCAACTCCAAGTTCGTCCATGATAATTTCTTTTACCCTTTGTTCTACCGACATTTTTATCTCCTTGATTGTTTGTTTTAAAACGACTGAAATATAAATCCTGCGTTTTTCTAAGTCAAGAAATTTATCTTTTATTATTTTTAAGATGATTTTTAGCATTGACTTAGAGGTTTTATTAAAGCAGTTTTAGGCAAAAATATGGAGAATTTGATGAATAAACTGTTTGTAAATCTGGTCCCGGCGGTTCTACTGATGTCAGGAATATCATTTTTTGCGGCCGCAGAAAATTACAGTAAGGAGTATTCTGAAATATCCGAAACACTCTCAGAGATCAATTTCAGTTTTGATAAGATCAATACAGAGACAGTTGAGGCCGGCGGCCAGTTTTTCACTCGGATCGCATTTTCCGGCGGAGTGACGACTGTCCAAAAAGGTTATGCGGAACTGCCTGTTTTAAGCGCATCAGTTCAGGTAGATGATATTTATGATATTATTATTTCGTCAGTTGAAGGTGATTATGAAGAGATCGAACTGGAATATCCGCTTCTGCCTTCAAGGGGAACAATATACAGAAATCAGGATCCGGCATCAGTACCTTACGAAACCGATCCTGAGTCTCTGACAGACTCGATGTATCCTCTTTCATCAGCCGACATCACCGAACCATTCATATTCAGAGATACCAGAGGAGTCAGCGTTTATGCTTATCCTGTCAGATATAACGCGGCTAAAAGAATTGTAAGGATATACAAAAACCTTAGTGTGAAACTTGCTCAAGATATTTTATCCTCCACAAATCCGTTAAACAGAAGATCCGAAAGGATAGATCCCGCAATGAATAATATGTACAGCTCCTTATACATTAATTATAATGAACAGAAATTTGCCCACCAGCTTTCCGAACTTGGAGACATCCTTGTTATAAGTACTTCAAGAGACACGGAAGCGATCAGGACTTACATAGAATGGAAAAGGCAGAAAGGATTCGATGTAAAGAGTATTACGGTCGATACAGGGACAAATGTAAAAGCTGTAATTCTGCAGGAGTATCAGCTGAACCCCGATATTCTCTATGTTCAGCTCGTTGGCGACTGGGCGGATATAAAATCAGATCTCGGACCCGACAGTTCACCGACCGACCCGATGCTCGGATGCGTTTCCGGGACAGATATATACCCGGAACTAATTATCGGACGCTTCTCAGC
>JAFGUL010000249.1 GCA_016938535.1 Candidatus Delongbacteria bacterium | reverse complement strand
GAAATGGCTGAAATGATAAACGAGATCGGCCGGTTCAGCAGCTCCTACGGAAGGATCAAGATAAACGTTTCCATCTCACCTTTCAACCCCAAGCCGCATACGCCGTTCCAGTGGGCCGAACAGGTTACTCTCAGCGTTTTCAAGAGCAGGATAGGCATTCTTCTCTCGCGCATAAGAACACCGAACGTACATATGACATGGCGCGATCCCGAAGTTTCCATACTGGAAGCGATATTCTCAAGGGGCGACAGGAAACTCTCCGGATCGATAGAGGAAGCTTATAAACAGGGGGCCCTTTTTGACGCATGGACTGAAACTTTCGACTTTTCGCTGTGGAAAAAAGTCTTCAAAAAAACCGGCATAAATACCGCCGATTATCTTTCGGAAAAGAAAGTGAAAGACCCGCTACCCTGGGATTTCATTGATACAGGAGTAAGCAGAAAATTCCTCGAATCGGAATGGGAGAAAGCCCGTAACGAATCCCTCACGAAATACTGCCTGAAACAGTGCGCGAAATGCGGTATAGAAAAAGAATACAAATGCAGAGAGCTTCTTGCGGAAAAAGTTAAAGCTCCGGGTATTAAAGAGATCGTCAGAGAGCATTCCGAAGTGCTTGGACACAAAGCGGCTCCCGTACCAAAAGCTGATGTAAGGTACAGGGTCAAATTCCGAAGGCTCAGGCAGTCAAGATTTCTTTCACAGAGGAACTTAAGCGCATATATCGAAAGAGAATTTTTCATACACGACATTCCCGTCGCATTCTCTAAAGGCTTTCATCCTATGCCGGTTCTGAGCTTTTCCCACCCTCTGCCCTTCGGATTCACATCTGACTGCGAGTTCGCCGACATCGGGTTCAAGGATGATTACGCGGGTGATATTGAGTCGGACATGAGAAAAGTTTTCTCGAACATAATGGAGTTCGTCGACGTCAAAAAGCTTACAGGCAAATTCACTCCTCTCATGAATTTTATAGATTACTCGGAATACGTCATAATCATTCCAGACGATTCGGCCGAATACTTCACTGAATGCATCTTAAAGTTCAGATCTAAAAAAAAGCTGGTGATAACAAGAGAGAACAAGGGCAAAGTCAAAGAGTTCGATATAATACCTTTCGTTCAGAAGCTGGAATTCGACGGGGACAATATCATCGCGGGCATAAATTTCATTGACGGGGCCTCGGTGAAGATGTCGGAGATATTCGAACATGTTTTTAAAATAGCAGAAATGGATTATTACAAGTATCCAATAAAAAAAATAAGGACGGGAAAGATGTCAGAGGCAGGACTGATCGACCCGTTCGGCAATTAAAGGAGGAATTATGTTCAAGTGGCTGTTCAGGATCGTTCTTTTCGTCGTTTTCGTGATCGTGGTCGGTCTTTTCGCGGTCAAGATCTACCTCGAGAAATATTTCGACAAAGACATTATCGTCAAGGCTGTCGAGGCCGAGACAAATTCGAGGTTCGAGCTTACTGACGTGAGCATCGGGATATTTTCTTTCACTCCTTCGCTTGAGATAAAGGGGATCAAGCTGGGGAAAAGAGATAAATACGCGGACGATAAAGTTCACATTGACGAAAGGCCCGCTATGGAAGGCGAGACAGTCTCTGTTGAGAATATTGAACTGAAGGCTAATCTGATACCGCTTTTCGACAAAAGGTTCGAGCTTAACAAGTTCATCATACAGAGACCGGTAGCGAGACTTACTTTAGGCGAAGAGGGTCAGAACAATCTCTCTCCCCTGCTCGGTCAGCCTTCGGGAAAAGCGGCAGCGGAAGAACCTGCCGAAACTGTAGAGAAGGAAGCCGAAGCACCGGAAGCCGAAGCACCGGCTGAACCGCAGGCCCCGCAGGAGGAATTTTCGGCTAAGGACGTGCCGATCGCCGCCACGATGAACCAGATCGGGATCGAGAACGGCGAGGTCGATATTTTCTTCAAGACCACGCAGCAGCGCTTTCTGATATCGGATTTCTTCATGGTCATAGACAAGATCGACATCGATCCGAAGGATCTGGCTAATCACAACAAGGCTACCGTGACTTTCAACACTAATATTGCGATATTTAACAAGGAGAAATCCGAACAGGCTAAACTTAGCCTGAGATCGAACGCGGATGTAAGACCGCTTGATCCTAGGACCGGAAAGGTCGAGCCGGAAGCCGTTTACTCAGTTTCGCTCGGAAAAGGTTCCTTCATTCAGGCTCTCGTCGCGCTTGAAAAAGTAAAATCCTCTCTGGCCACTCTGGAAAAGGTCGGCATCAATCTTGACATCCTGAGCAAAAAAGCAGTACTCAGCAAGGACGCCGAAACAGCCATAAGATACAAAGAAGGTAAAGTATCGTTCGAGGAAGACCTTAAAGTTCTCACAGCCGATTACGATGTCGTTATTCAGAAAGCAAGCTGGTTCAACGTGATGAACAATCAGCACAGCTTTAAAGGTAACCTGACCGTATCGGAAGCCGAATCGAAGAAACTGCTCGATCAGGTAGATAAATTCATAGACGACAGCATGAATGACATCAAGATCAAAGGCGTAAAGATAGACAAGCAGGAAATAAAGGACGAACTCCTTTCAGGCGTAGTCAGGGACGGAAGAATATTTATTGAATTCGAATCAAAAGGCGACATCTCCGATCCCGACGTTAAAGTCTCCTTCATGCCCGTCAGCCTCACCGACCTCATAAAAAAGAAAGCCGGCGCGCTCGTTGACCAGAAGATAGAGGAAGTAAAAGAAAAGGTCAATGAAGAGATCGACAAAGCCAAAGCCGAAGCTCAGTCCAAAATAGACGAAGAGAAAGCGGCCGCAGAAGCCAAAGCGGCTGAAGAGAAAGCCAAAGCCGAAGCTGAGGCGAAAAAGAAAGCCGACAAAGCAGCGGAAGAAGCCAAGAAAAAGATCAAGATACCGGGATTTTAATGGAATGGCAAAGGGCTGAAAAAAAAATCAGCCCTTTTTTTTTATAAAAGCATTTCAAGCTCTGAAATCAATTTGAATGACTCCTTCTCTATCTTTGAGAACGCGAACCACTTCTTCCCCAGATCTTTCAACGATGCTCCGAAATGATAGACTTCGGTCCCGTCAATGATCATGAACCTGTCATGCGACCTTTTAAATTCTTTTATCTCTATTGGAAAGTACTGATTGCCAAATTTCTCCGCATCGAGCCTGAGCTGACCGGAAACTGATTTTGTGAGTAACGTTACTTTTATACCCGGTTTCACTTTTTTGAGATGTGTAAGTACTGTATCGTCAATATAATTATCAAGGACAACTATAGATGATTTTGCACTTCTGAATAGATCGGACACGAACCTGTAGGCATCGAAGATCTGACCGTCGAAGAATATTCCCTGCTTGGGAAGATTTTCACCGCTTTCCATTAATGAAAATATTTTATCGACTCTTTTATCCGTTTCGATCAGTTTCAAAATCGTTTCAGACTGTTTTGTTTCAATAAGACTCAATCTTTGAAATACTTGGGAATTTGTCAGTATCAATTTTCTCATTTCGACAAAAGCCCGGATTATTCTTATGCTGATCTTAACTGCGATTTCACTTTTCAATACACCGGCTAACATAGCTACACCCAATTCAGTAAAAACATAAGGTTTCCATCTCAGACCTACTTTTAGATTATTGGACATCACAGTTTGTGATCTCCATTCCGTAAACTCCATATTAGTCATCAGAAAGCAAAACTCATCCGGAAACCTTTCAATATTCCTTTTTACAGCCTGGTTCAATACTCTCGTCTCTACACCATAAAGCTCAGCGAGATCCCTGTCGAGCATCACCTGAAACCCACGGATCGTATATATCCTGTTTTTAATTGTCTCTTCAAATTTGACCATTTTATTCTTTGTCATACGCACACCTGCTAAAATTTCAGGCAATATAAAACATGAGGCGTGTCAAATCGTGACACGGATAGAAAATAATTAAAATAATGTTTTATCCCGCACACCGACCGTAAGCGACGAACTGAAAGCTCAATTTACTAATAAAGCAAAAGAACTGTGATTCGACACGGACGCGCTTATCTGGGTGGCTAGGTTTGATCTTTTCAATCCATGTGAACTATTTTCTTCGAATCGTAGATGGCTTCCTTTCCGTAAACGGCGATCCCGTAATTTTTCAGGACTTTATCGCCTTCTATTGAATGCCATCTTTCCTCAAGCTCCTCATAAGTCAGCCAAGTGTGCCTGAACGATAAAGGGTCCTCGAAGATGATCTTTTCCTTATCGTACCCGATGGCTATTACCCAGTGCCCGTGTTCATAATTGGTTTTATAGTCGACAGGTTCTCCGCTCCATGCCTGCAGCAGTAGTATGACCGGAATGTTCTTGTGAATATAGTCCTTTAAATCCTCAACTGTCATCTTTCTCTGATCATAGTGAAAGTGGTATTTCTTTAAAACCGCAAGAATGTCTTTTGATAATGTCCCGACTTCCTCATTTGTGTTCGCGTGCTTTATCAGTACGTCTTCGCTGACCTCGATGCCATAATATACGAGCATGGACTGAAGCGCTTTTGCCCCGCAGTCGTAATCATAAGTCTGCCTGAGCTTGGGAAAATCCAGGGTCTTCATTTCAGCTTCTTCCTTTTGCCTGATTTCATGGCTTTAAATACTTTGTCTTTTTCAATGAATATCCCGCACGATTCCTCTTCGTAATGATCGACGTCTATTCTGATGACTTTACCTTTGAAATCATCAGATACTTCATCGACGACGCAGTGACCAACGACGACTCTGTCAGCATCGTAATGAGTCAGAATCTTTTTAAGCTCTTTCTTTTTGATCTTATCGTATTTCTTGTTGTCCGTGACAAGCCCTCTGTACCAGACCGGACCGAAGCTGCCGTAAATGAGTTCCGCCTGACTACTCAGAAGCGAATCCGGAACGTCTATATTCTTTCGGGCTATGTCGTTGATTTTTTCAATGCTTAAGCCATAGCTCAAAAGAGAATCGCTCAGACCACCGTGAACAAAAACGGTATTTCCGATCTTTTCAATAACGTTCTTACTGCGCATCCAATTGCCGAAGTAAGTATCCTGACTAAAATAGTCTTTCAATTCTCTGCCTGTTCTTTTCGCCAGATCGTGATATTTTTCGACCGCGTACCTGACATCGCCCCGCATCAGCATGATATCGTGATTGCCGAGAAGGTAGTGAACTTTGCCGCCGCTCTTCTCAGCCTCCACCTCAAGCTTTCTGACCAGCCATAAACACTGCGTTACGAACTCTCCCCTGTCAACCATATCTCCGTTGAGCACGAGATGTCCGTTCCCGAATATCCAGTTGAGGCTGTTGTCGATAATCCCGTTGTTGGTCAGTATCGTAATAAAATCCTTGTAATTACCCTCAATGTCCGAGACCGCGAAGAGCTTTTCCGGTTCTTCGAACTTCCACTGTTTTTCCGGTTCAACCGTTGCTACGTTAGCTTCGAAAAATTCAGCCTTCTCCGGTATTTGAACTTTCACTTTATCAGGCGTCTTCAGCGTATCTGTTCTTACCGTACCTTCCAAGTCCGTGCTGACGCTGATAACAGAATCCGGCGAATTGTAATATAACAGGTAAGGTCCGTCCTGCGCATGCAGGATCAGAAAAAAAAATAAAAATGATAACATGACGGATCTTTTCAACATGAGCCTGCCTTTTGCTTTTAGTGTTTAATAATGACTTCGATCTTCCCTTTCAGCAGGTCGGCGAATTTTTGCGCATCATCTTTATTACCTACGACAGTTCCGTAATGCATAGGTATAGCGATCTTCGGTTTTATGTCGAGCGCGGCCTGAGCAGCTTCTTCTGCTGTCATTACATAAGTTCCGGAAACCGGCAGAAGGGCTATGTCGACATCGAAGTCTTTCATTTCAGGTATCCTGTCTGTATCTCCGGCGAAGTATATTCTTGTGCTGTCTAGTGTTACGATATATCCGACCCAGCCTTTATCCTTAGTATGGAACTGCTTGTTCGTATTATACGCCGGTACCACTTTGACCGGAATACCTTCCACAACCGTCTCGTCGCCGGCAGTCACCTGCACGACCTTTCCTTTGAACGGATGCTCGACGACTCCCGGTATAACGATCACAGTGCTGTCCGTCGCTATCTTAGCCACATCTTCAGGCGACATGTGATCCCTGTGCTCATGCGTAATAAAAATGATATCCGCTTTGGGCATATTCTCAGGCAGTTTGTATGGATCGAAGTATATAACTTTACCGCCGTCTATGCGCACGGATGAATGAATTATAACGCTGATCTTATCCAGAATATCCATTTTTCCCTCCTTTGCAGTGCATGATGCGATCGAAACAAGCATTAATAATACAATTATCGTCTTCTTCATTTACGCCTCCTTTTGCTTTGACCGCTTAATAGAAATTATAGGTGACCATCCCTCTTATTTCGTGACTGAAGACCTGAACATCGGGATAGGACAGATATACTCCTTCCCTGTCGTAGAAAAAGAACCCGTTCACGGAGAGTATCTCGGATGCAGGCAGAACTAGTTTCATGAAAGGGCTTTTTGCTGTTTCTGCAGTGAGAAAACCTGATAAAATGAAACTTGAAATAGATACGAATTTTAATATTTTATAAAACATCTCACACTCTTTTTCTTTTCTTTTAATTCTGGATCCGTCACAATTTTATTTTACCTTACTTTATTTCAGCAAAATCATTTTCTTAGCCGAATGATAACCGTCCGATTCAATTGTATAAATATACTGACCCGAAGGCAATTGCGAAGCATTAAAAATAACCGAATATTTCCCTTTATCTTTTATTTCATTTACAAGAACTTCTACCAGTTCGCCTTTGACATTGAATACGGATATTTTAACTTTCTGTCTGGCATCAAGCGAATACGATAATGTTGTCGTCGGATTGAACGGGTTCGGATAGTTGTTATATAATTCCACATCAGCGATAAGATTCTGATCAATCGCATTATTTGCAATCAATTCGAAATCCTTCAAATACAAACGCGAACCGTTCTCCGATATACATTGAATCGCTAGATAAACATCTGTTAAATTATATGGATCAAGCTCTACCGAATATTCTGTCCACTCAGACGGAGGAAATGTTTCGCCTAGTAAAGTAATATTAAAGCTTTCCGTATTTTCATTTCCTGTATTTGACAATTTTACTACAAATTTATCACCGCCTGAGCTTTTTGCTTTAAATTTAAAAATACTGCTTGATATAGTGTTTATCTTCGGAGAGACAATATAATCATCACAGTTAATATCAGTTGTACGAATATATACATCCCAATCCTCATATTGCCAGGAATTAAAATCGCAGTTGTTATCTATAACAGTCCAGTATCCTTTCAAATTCTGATTTGGTTCCCATTTAAAATCGTTGAACGGACCGAAAGAATTTGAATACTGGTTCAGGAATTCATTCCATTTTGAATCCTCTGCGAAAGCTGAGAACAAATTGTTATAAGAAATAATATGACCGTCAAAAAAATGGTTGAAGAAAATATTTAATCCGGTAGTTTCTTCATAACGAAAAAAATTCCCGATTATAACATTATTAATATTCGAAGTAACGATATCTGCATTATCAACACCTGAACCGACCAGGCTGTTGAAAAACAATTTCATATCCATGAAAGAATCACGATAGCCGAAAACTGAAGAATTATCAAACGCCGTCTGTACTGCATTCCAGTCAGGCGACACAATAAACGAATCTACAAAATCAGAAACGCTTTGTGTCAGCGCTGAAAGACCAGAAACACTTACAGCGGATAATGTTTTTACGGCAGCGGGATTATCAATGAACATTTCTGACGTATCAATTGACGACATATCAGGATCGGAATCCAATGCAGCAACAATAACTTGAGTATTAAATAATTGTGGTGTATATCCAAAATCCTGTGAGAAAATAACAGAAGACACTATGTTATCTTTAAGTTCATATGCGACTTCGATCATACCCATCAAGCATGCGTCAAATGCGAGAATATCAATTTTTACACCTGTATCGGTAAAAAGAGCATCAAGAGCTGTTTTTATATCTTTTATATTTAATACACCGCCGTCAGTCTCATCTATGCAGATCCCGCTTTTCCATCCGCCTCCATGATTCTTCAAAATCAATATATATCGTTCAGATGGATATGTGTTTACACCCCAGATCAGAAAATCCTTTAAGGTTTCTACTGAACCCATATCAAGCTCTCCGAGAGTGCTGTCAACGCAGACTTCATTGAAATCATCATCTGAGTAATCCATATGTTCGATCTTGAATCTTCGCGTATCTTTCCATGTGCCATAGCTGTAAGGGCTTTCACAGCGGTCCGCCTGAATTACAATATTTATATTTTCAGTAGTGTTTATTGATGTCAAAAACTGCATCACATTAGTGACTCCACAATCATAGAAGAATTGATCTCCGTCAAAATATCCGAGTATCGTCCATTTCTTTTGTGCCTGTAAATCCGACAGAAACATAATAATCATAATGATCATACTTTTGGCGAAAACACGGAAAATAGCATCACGCATTCTTTTCTCCCATACATAAAAGATTCTGACGGTAATAGGATCAATTATACAAGCATATTCAGTTACAGTTCACTTTTTAAGTTCCTCAAGCATCTTTTTTCCGTTCTCGTTATTCGGGTTCATTTTTATAGATCTCTCGTAATTCTTAATTGCCAGATCTTTTTCCCCTGATTTCATATATGCTTCTGCAAGACTGTCATAGCAGTTCCAGCTGTCAGGAAATTCTTCTACATTGATCTTGAATATTTCAAGTGCTTCTTTGATCTTTCCAGTCATGAGATATTTGTAGCCAAGAAGATTCAATCCGTCTTCATCGATTTCAAGATCATATTTCTTTTCTCTTTTATTTTTCCAGTCCCTAAATTCTAGAACGGCACTTTCAATACCTTTTTCATTGATATTCTTTTCAAGCGCGATATGGGATTTTCTATTATAAGTCATGACAAAAAAATCGAAAGCGTGATTTCCTGAAAATAGTTCGGGCAGTTTTTGAGTTCTTTTACCTTTCTCCAGCTCTTTCTTAAGGTCAAGAACAACTACATTTTCGAAATTATGGAAGTGATAGAGATAGATCAGACCTTTTTTCAGGTCATATATGTTTGAGTATTGTGTTCCGCCCCAGTCGCCTTCCTGATATACGGCAGACAGGACCTTGCGGAAATTATCTACCGAAACACCACAATCCTTTAGTATTTTATCTGCGATCTTATATCTGTTGCAGGGAATATCATCTCCGTATTTAAGCTCAGACTGATAGAAATTTGTGCAAATTTGATAATCCAGATTCTTTTTAACGATCTCGTCACCTTCGATAATAATAGAATTTCCATTCGCATCAGCAAACATGAGCATAGCTCTTTCAAGCCATACAAGATTGTACTTACTGAACAGTTCTTCTACTTCCTCAACAGTTGCACATTTTCTCATAGCCTCTTCACTCAGATTCCCCTGGAAGAATTCTTTATCAAGGGAGTTTTTTACAGGATTGGGACCGGTCGCAAAACCATCGTAAACAAGACCCTTTTCGTTCACCCCGCCCTGAGGCCATCTGTCATCAAAACCGAAATATATCCATCCGTACAGACCTTTTTCTGCAGGAACATAGGTGATTACTGTATTCGGGTTCTTCCAGTCCTCATTGTTCCCGAAAAGTGCGTTGTCCCCGTCCGATTTTAAAATTCCCGTACAGGAAAATGCGGTGCTTATCAGAATCAGCATAGCGAGTAATAAAATTTTATACACTTTCATTGTTATCTCCTATTTTATTTAAATTCTCCCACCCGTAGCCGACCACCTTTAAATCTTTTCCGAAATTCATTGTTTTTTCAGCAACGATTTTACCTCCAAGCTTCTCATAAAAAAGTCTCGAATCATTCTGTTCAAGCACCCAGATTATCATTGAATTGATATTCATTGCTTTAATTATTTTAACATACTCCGAAATGAGCTTTATTCCTATCCCCCGCTTCTGAAATTCTTTGAGAATATATAAGACTCTAAGATCATCCCGATATTTCACTTTAGTATTTTCATCATCATTTGGAGAACCACCACAGAAACCTACAATTCTGCCAGCTAATTCAGCTACGAGGAGGATCTCTTTACCTTCAAAAGATCTTTGGATATTCCCTTCCCACTTCTTCGTGCAGCTTTCATGATTAAGGCTATCCAGCTTTTCATCCGGCATGATCCCGCGATATGTAGTAAGCCAGCTGCTTATATGAACTTCAGCGATACCTGCTGCATCAGACATCTCAGCTTTTCGGATTTTGATCATATG
The DNA here is from genome assembly GCA_016938535.1 of Candidatus Delongbacteria bacterium. The sequence continues at coordinate 2,178 of JAFGUL010000249.1, read as the reverse complement.
ATACCTGCTTTTCTATATATTTCAAACCTGTAGATCCTAAATTATTTTTTATCTCTTTTAAAACATAAGTCTCTCTTTTTGACCATCTGGGTGCTTTTTCGTTATTCAATAATTCTTCGTTGACTTTTAATGCTTTATCAATATCTACCCATTCGGCTTTAAAACCCAATTCATATTCATAGCCTTCAAGTTTCTGCCTAGATTTCATTTCTGAAACAGAACAGATATAATAATATGATGTCATTTTAAAAAGATCATACTCCTTTTCCTGAGGAATATCAAATTCAACGACTTTTCCGAATTCTTTTTCAACGGCTACCACTTTGTATCCTGTTTCTTCAAGTATTTCACGCTTAAGGGTTTCTTCATGCGTTTCATTATCCTCAATTCCGCCACCGGGGAACTTGAAGTCGTAGTTTTTGTTTTCTGAATGTATCAGTAAGAGCTTCTTTTCTTTGAAGATTATTCCTCTGACTGCTTCCCTGGATAATGTTTTACCGTTTAAATTGAGGTTATCCTTTCGGTGTATTTCCGCTAACACTCTCACTTACAATTCACTCCCTTGTAAAGCAGATGACTTGCCGCATTAACGGCATGCGGGTCTTTGCAGAACCTGTAGTTGAGCTCTGCGATCTTTTCAAAGTATTTCATATCGAGCTCCTCAAGCTTATCTTCAATATGGTCGACCAGGCCTTCGGAAGCGATTACCTGATCACCGGAAAAGCCGTGTCTGTTCATAAACCGTAGAATGTCTTCCGAATTCTCGCAGTAAGTGTTATCAGTGAATGTGTCACCGTCCGAAAACTTTTTTACGCTTGTATCGATAATATGATGCAGATTCTCATAAAAATGATCTATCTGTTCCGGAATTTCTCTGACAATATATTTGTAGAACGCGCATTTTGACAGATGAGCCGTAAAAAGCAATCCGCCCTTCTTTAAAACCCTTTTAATCCCGTTTATACACTGTTCTCTGAGCATTTCGTCCTTAATATGATAGAACGGTCCCATTGAAAGAACGACATCGAAAGAATCGTCTTTAACCGATGACAGATCAAGAGCGTCTCCCTGAAACATTTTATGGACAGTTACTCCCTCTTCCCTGCACAGCCTCTCTGCTTCAGAAATGTTGAAGTCCGAAAGATCGATCAGAGTCACTTCGTGGCCGTCCCTAGTCAGCTCGACAGAATATCTGCCCGGACCTCCGCCCAGGTCAAGTATTCTCAAGTTTTTACCGGGTAAATGCTCTCTGATATATCTCAGATTGATATAAAACTCCATTCTGTGACGGATCAGGCGGTCATATTCTCCGAAACCCGAATATATTTTTTTAACTTCTTCCATTAATTTTTCCTCTCAAATATCGATTTCGAACAATATCGTCTTAAAAGCAGGCCTGTCTTTAAATGTCCATTCTCCGTCTATTCTATTAAATCCCATTTCCATATGGAATTCCTGGGAAGTTACATTTTTAGGATTGGTATAGAAATAAACTTTTTTTGCGTCTGAATGATCTTTGGCCCATTTCAATCTGATCTCTGTAAGCTTTGTACCTATTCCGAGTCTTCTATATTCAGAGTAAACACCCAGTCCCAGAAGATACCATCCCGAAGGTGTATTATGATCTGCGTACGGCTTATATTCTTCAGTAGTGAAATCACAATATTCTATATGCGAGTATCCGATGACTTTTTCTGCGGTACCGGGATCAGTCTTATCTTTGATGCAGGCAACAAAATACTCGTTCTCGCCGGATTTTTTTCCGAAGTGCTTCTTGAAGTTCTGAAGGTTCTTATCATGATCGGCTTTCTCCCCTTCCCTGGCAGTAGTGATCTTCGCCGCTTCAATATAATCCTCAAAAACCGCCTGTCTTAGATAAAGATCAAACCTGTTATAAAATTCATTGTGATCTCTTTTATTTTCAGGCTCATATTCAACAAAGAATGCCATTGTTTATTCCTAACTTTACTTTAACTCTTTCATCATGTAAACATTTTTTTCATCAGACCTTTCAATAGTTCTCTTTCCTCAGTACTTGAATTCATGGTCATCAACTTTAATTCTCGTTGTGTTTGTTTCACCTTTCCATGGTTTACGGATCTCTATAAGATTAAGGACATCATACCCGTTTTTCTCTAAGAATCTGATCATAGAGTTATTATTGGGATGTACCCAGTT
>JAFGUL010000248.1 GCA_016938535.1 Candidatus Delongbacteria bacterium | reverse complement strand
CGAATTCATAGCCGCTCCTTTATGCTTAAATTTAAATATTTTTCGTGCCTTATACTATGCCTGAACTAATTTGTTCTGTAAGAACCGGGAGAATTTATTCAATTTCCGATAAATTCACCGAAATTATCTTTATTTATAATGACAGAACTGCTGTCCGGATAAGTTTCTTCGAATATTTTCGGTATCTTAACCTTTTTAACGTCACCCCATTTAAATTCACAGGCTAAGAGCTTTCCGTCTGATTCCTCAATATAGTCTATCTCCTGCTGGTCGGTCGTTCTCCAGAAATAACTGTTGCAGTATCTTTTTTTGTAGCTGTTCTGCTTTATTCTTTCTGAAACGAGATAATTTTCCCATAACTGCCCGACATCGTCCCTGAGTTCAATGCTTTTGAAATTCGAAATAAGTGCGTTCCTCACGCCGTTGTCATAAAAGAATATCTTTCTTGACCTTTTGAGCTCCTTTCTCAGGTTTCTGCTGAAAGCGGGAAGCCTGAAAATGATAAACGCCCTTTCCAATATGGTAATATAGCTTTCCACAGTATCGTTCTTGAGTTCCGTGATCCTGCCAAGCTCGTTATAAGAAACTTCCCTGCCTGCCTGAAAAGCAAGAGCCTGAAGAAGTTTGAGAAGTTTATCAGATTTCTGGATCCTGTTCCACATCAGAATATCTTTGAACAGATAACTGTTTATGATCTCGCCGAGCACCTCCCTTTCTTTTCCGGGAGATGTGACAACCTCGGGATAGTAACCGTAAACCAGCCTGTTAGGAAGAAGTCTTTTTTCTTCCCTTACGCTTAAATGATCCGACATTTCCGCAAACGAAATAGGAAAAAGATGATATTCCCTCTTTCTGCCCGTGAGGGTTTCGCTTATTCTGTTAGTCAGTTCAAAAGAAGATGATCCCGTAGCTATGATATTGACATTTTTTATATTATCCGTGATCAGCTTTATCTTCGTGCCGATATCAGGTATCTTCTGAGCTTCGTCAATAATAACAGTAGAACTATCCCCGAACATCGCTTTCAGCCTTGTTGAGGTAACACCCTCGAACTGAGCCACATCGTCGGGCTCATCGCCACTATACCATAAAACTCTTTTATCACCGTCAAAGATATGATGAAGAAGTGTCGTTTTTCCCGTCTGTCTGGGACCCAGAATGATCTTAGCCTTTCCGTTCATTTCCTTCAGTTCCTGCCCTATCTGCCTGGGTATGTAAGATATATCCATAACTCACCCCTGATCCAAGATTTTACTTAAATATATAAAACATTGAATTATCAGTCAAGCACAAAATGGAATTTTTTAGCTAATTATCTCCAATGCTTTGGAGTTTTTTAGCTATTTTTCTCCAATGGAATGGAGATTTTAACGCTTGGCGATTATGACTTCCCTTTGATCAGCTTCTTCACTTCCCGGTCGAAATCAGAGATATACTTTTTGTCTTCCGTCTGCCTGTACTTATCATATTCCGTTTTAGCTTTTTCTACGGCGGACTCGTGGCTGATCTTTCCGGAATGAGTAAGAAGAGCTTTCTCACTTACCTTTAAAAATTCATCAAGTTTGTCTATCCAATCCTTCATCTTCATAAGCCGGCCGTTCATAGCCTGCAGTTCGGCAAAATCAAGATACATCGAAACAATAAGATTAAGCTGTTTGATCTCTTTTTCCGAAAGGTAATTTTTAGCTATCCCGACATCACGCTTTGTTATATATTTTCCTTTAAAATTCGTAAGTCCTATAAACGGTTTTTCAGCATCCGACCTTTCATTAATGATCTCAGCAGCGGTCTTTCCGTGTACCGCAAAATGTATCTTATTCTGAACCGTCGCGAAAAATTCTTTTGTCAGCTCGTCATCTTTTTTATAATCAATGCTAGTAGCGTAAATATCCGTCACTTTCTGATAAAAATTCCGCTCGCTGCTCCTGATGTCCCT
>JAFGUL010000247.1 GCA_016938535.1 Candidatus Delongbacteria bacterium | reverse complement strand
TAGTAAGCTGATTAAGATTATGATTCTGGCTCACCATCGCTGCATGAAGCGCTTTTATCTGACCGGCCTCGATCAGCTGCTCGAACATGAGTTTCAGTTTTATATGGGTCTCAACCCTGGCTATGAGTTCGGGCGCATTGAAAGGTTTTGTAATATAATCCTGAGCTCCCGCCTCGAGACCTTTGATAACGAACTCGCTTCCGTGCTGACCTGTTAAGAACAGGATCGGGATTTTCGAAGTAACGGGATTCTTCTTCAGCTCCCTGCAGACAGTAAAACCGTCCTTTCCGGGCATGGAAATGTCCAAAAGGATAATATCAGGTATGTTAGTCACAGCTGTCTCCAGCGCATTGAGAGGATTCTGAATGAGAAGGGTCTTAAAATTCTCGGTCTTAAGCATCGAATCAACTATCCTCAAATTGATCATCTCATCATCAATAACCATAATAAGTGTCTTTTCGTAATCGATCTTCAGCATAACTCACCTCTACTTTTTTAAATATTTAAAAACGATCGGAACTCCCGAAAAATCGTATTTTTCTCTAATTTTCTTTTCCAGAAAACGCTTGTAATTTTCCTTTAAAAGAGTTGGTTCATTTACAAAAAAAGAGAATACCGGAGGATCTGTCGCGACCTGACTGATATATTTGATGTTAACAAATTTTCCGTTCACAGAAGGCGGAGTGTGATTTTTTACTATATTCAAAAGGTAGTTATTAATTTCAGATGTCTTAACTCGGACCAGTCTTCTTTTTTTAATTTCTATCGCATGATCTAAGATCTTAAAAAGTCTCTGCTTTTCAGTGACCGAAATGAACTTGATCTCAAGATAAGGTATCCAGCTCAAACTCTCTCTGAGATATTTTTCATAATCTCTTGCGGTGTTGGTTTCCTTTTCCTTCAACAGATCCCATTTGTTAACAGCGAGAATAATGCCTTTGAACTGTTTTTTTGCCTCTATCAGAATGTCAATATCCTGCTTTGTTATTCCGTCGATCACATCTATCATTAAAATAACTACATCAGCTCTTTCTATTGCCCTCAAAGTTCTTATAAGAGAATAAAACTCGAGGCTCTCCCTTACTTTCTTCCTCTTTCTCAGACCGGCAGTATCGATCAGCACAATTTCATCCCCTCTGTACTTGAGAACGGAGTCAACCGAGTCGCGTGTTGTTCCAGGGATATTAGAAACGATCATCTTATCCTTATCGAGAAGGGTGTTTACAAGCGAAGATTTGCCGACATTCGGTTTGCCTACAAAAGCAACCTTGAGTCTCTGATCCTCATTTTCTGCTTCCTCATTTTCAGAAGACATTTCTTCTGTTATCAGATCCATCATATCACCGACATTACGGCCGGTC
>JAFGUL010000246.1 GCA_016938535.1 Candidatus Delongbacteria bacterium | reverse complement strand
TGAACCCGAGGATATCTTCATCGATCACAGGCTTTCAAAGAATATAAAAAACCTCAAAGTATTTCATCCGGAAGCCATCAGCAATTCGGTTTATACAAAATACCTGCTTTCCGAGTCTGAAAAGATCGTTTATAAAGGGCTTGAGGATATGTTCGTCAAACTGACGGCTTCGGTATTATCGAACAAAACAGAAAAAAATTATATTTACGCTTATCTTCCCGACCTCGATGCAGTTCTTCATAAGGTAGGAAACGGATCCAAAGACCTGACTAAACTGTTCTACGCTATCTCAAGAAATACAGAAAAATTCGTTTCGGACATTAATGGCACGAACTCAATTGTTATAGTAACTGCGGATCATGGTCTTATCGACGGGGAAGAAGGTAAAAGGCTCAACATGAACGAATTGCCCGAGATAAATAAAATGCTTGAATTCCCTCTCTGCGGAGAACCGAGAGCGGCATACTGCTATGTTAAGAGGAAATATCTCAAGGATTTTAAGAAAACGGTGGAAGACAGGATCGGACATGCCGTAAAGGTTTTCTCGAGGGATCAACTTATCAAAGGGGGCTATTTCGGTCTTTTTGAACCGAACCCGGATCTGGAGTCCAGAATTGGTGATTTCATTCTGATTTGCAAAGAAAATTATGTTATTAAGGATTTTCTTGAGAACGAACAAGTAAAATACCACGCGGCGGACCACGGAGGTTTAAGCGAAGAAGAGATGTTCGTACCGCTGATAGTCGCAAAATCGGATCAAAGGAGAAACTGATGAGAATGATTTACATTCCGCTTATTAAGAAAGCTGTTAAAGAGGATATGGGTAAGAATGGCGATATTACCACCGATTCTATAATTTCGCCCGGTAAAAAGGGAAGAGCTATATTGAAGGCCAAGTCTGACGGGATCATCTGCGGGCTTCATGTTTTCGAAGACACTTTTTTTTATATTGATAAAGACCTTAAGATAGAAACATTTTTCAATGACGGCGACAGGATAGTTAAAGGAGATGTTGTCGCGGTGATCAAAGGCAGTCTCAATTCGATCCTGAAAGCAGAAAGAACGGCTCTAAATTTCATACAGAGGATGTCGGGAATATCGACCTGCGCGAATAAGTTCGCAGAAGCCGTAAAAGGCACAAAGGCAGAAGTCTTGGATACAAGAAAGACACTTCCGGGATTCAGAACGCTCGATAAATACGCGGTTAAGACAGGCGGAGCAAAAAATCACAGAATAGGCCTTTTCGATATGTTTCTGATAAAAGACAATCATATTTCAGCGGCCGGAGGTATCACAAAAGCGGTCGAAAAAGCTCTGAAGTACAGGAAAAAGAAAGGGCTGGACTCGAAGATCGAGGTAGAGATAAAGAATATTGAAGAGTTTAAAGAAGCTGTTAAGCTTGATGTGGACTGGATCATGCTCGATAACATGAATGTTGAAGATATAAAAAAGTGCGTAAAGCTGAATAAAGGGAAAAAGAAGCTTGAGATATCCGGAAACGTGAATCTTGAAAGAGTAAGAGAGCTGGCTGAGACGGGAGCAGATTACATTTCGGTAGGAGCGCTGACGCACAGCGTAAAAGCCATGGACCTGAGTCTTCTGGTTGAGCAGGAGTAATTTTGA
>JAFGUL010000245.1 GCA_016938535.1 Candidatus Delongbacteria bacterium | reverse complement strand
TAAGAACGACATAAAGAGGATCATCAGGCTCGGCCTAGACAAGCTGCCTGTCTGTATAGCTAAAACGCAGAAGTCGCTGTCGGACAATCCCGATCTTCTCGGCAGGCCGAAGGACTTTGTCGTCACAGTCCGCGAGATCCAGATATCCTCAGGCGCGGGATTTCTAGTTCCAATTACAGGAGAGATCATGCGTATGCCTGGATTGCCCGACGTGCCTGCCGCATATAAGATGGATATTGATAATGAAGGAAATATTGAAGGGCTTTTTTAAACAGCCTGTCAGGCGGCCATTTTACCGAGCGTTTTTTTCAGCCACATATCGGAGAAGTACGCACCGCCGAGAAATGATACGCAGAGTCCTGTGAATAATCCTGGCAGACCTGCCAGATAAGCTCCTGTAAGCGCAAGCGGTACAAGCAGAACGAACATTCTTACGATATTTACAAATATGGCACTGTAAGGTTTATGAAGAGCGCTGAAACTGCTCGATGCGGACATTGCGATCCCGATCGATCCGTACGAAACAGAAACAATGGAAAGATAAAGAACTACGACGGAGGCTACTGTTTCATCGCTGTTGAAGACATGGGCTATGGGCCGGCCGAAAAGCGAGAGGACAATGAAGAAAAAAAAGCCGAGTATAAGAGATGTTCTGTTGCTGAATTTTGCTCCTTTGATGATCCTGTCGAATTTCTGCGCGCCGAGATTCTGACCTGTGAAAGCTATCATGACAGTGGCTAAGGACATCATCGGTCCGAGCGAGAACATTTCGATCCTCGTACTCACTCCAAGTCCTGCGATGGCTTCTTTTCCATAGCCGGCCACAAGCCTTGTTACTATTCCCATCGAGATCGGAGGTATGAACTGATTTATCATCGCAGGAATTCCGATAAAAAGAACTTTTTTCCATGATTCGAGAAGTTCATCCATACAAGGTAGTCTGAAGCACAGCATATCGAACTTGAATCTCAGCATCAGAAGTGCAATTACGAAGGTCGTCATTCTTGCTATAACCGTTGCAATAGCCGCGCCCTGAAGCTCAAGTCTCGGGAACGGGCCGATACCGAATATAAGTAACGGGTCAAGTACCGAGTTGACCAGTACCGAGCTCATCATGACGACGCTCGGGATCAGAGTGTTCCCCGCGGCTCTCATAGCATTATTGGCCATCATAGGTATTACAACGAAAGGAACGCCTATATACCATACGGTCATATACTGTCTGATCAGGGTTATCATTTCTTCATTTGCGCCGAGCATTCTGAAAACAGGATTTATAGTCAGATAACCGGCTATCATCATTACTCCGACAAAAAGCACTCCGAGTATGAGGCTGTTCGAAGTAAGCTTTTTAACCTTGTCGTGATCACCGCTCCCGATAGTTCTTGAGATGACCGCAGATGTTCCCAGACCAAGTCCGAGGGCGATACTGTTAGCTACCATAATGACAGGGAAAGTAAAGCTCATAGCAGCAAGTTCCGTCGTTCCCAGCTGTCCTACGAAATATGTGTCTATCAGATTGAATGCGACCATTCCGATCATTCCGATCATCATTCCGAGCGTAAGCCTGATTATATTCTTTCCTATAGGGCCTTCTGTAAGGTCGGTCCTGGCTGCCATCCTTTCTCCGTTTTTAATCTGTGCGGAATATACTTTCACAAACCGTTTTTTGCAAACTATTTGCTTATTTAATTTATTTGTTTTTGATGTCTGAAATGTTTATTTTGTTAGATAAGTTATATGAGGTTGAGTTGGGTTTTAAAATCAAAAAAGGAATTATCAGTACTCAAGATTACCAGAAGCTAAGGGCAACGACGGGCTGGGATATGTTCCATGACAAAGTAGTCGAAAGGTCACTGTCCGCAGATCTTTTTTCGGTAAGTATTTATGACTGCGATGAAATAATCGGATGCGGCAGAGTTATAGGAGACGGTCTTATGTATTTTTATATTCAGGACATCATAGTCGATCCGGTATATCAGAAGAGAGGATTAGGCACAAAGATAATGCTCGAGATCGAAAAATTTCTAAGTAAAAGAACTGTAGACAATTCATTTATCGGGCTGATGGCTGCAAAAGGAGTAAGAGATTTTTACAGAAAATTCGGTTATTCAGAGAGGTCGCCTGAAAGACCGGGAATGTGCAAGGTAATTAAGAAATAGAATTCACATATTTATAGCGGAGGAATGAATAATGAAAAACACCGGAGCACTTCCCAGATACCTGAACGATCCTTCATACTACAAAAATAAAGATTTTCTTTTTCTGGACATCTCCGGATTCACGCCTTTGTGTGATAAGTTCATACGGGAAAGCTCGTACGGTGCAGAAAAGATCGGAGATCTGGTGAACACGGTCTTTAATCCGATAATTGACTTTGTTTACGAAACAGGGGGAGATGTAATATCGTTTGCAGGCGACGCGCTTTTTATTTCAGCTGAAAAAAAGGAGATCAAAAGTATCGAAAGAAAGTGCGGTGAAATAATCAGATCACAGAGCATTGACAAAAACCTTTCGATCAGGATCGAGATATTTGAAGGTAAATATTATCCGCAGATAATGAACACGAATAGGTCTTCACTTTTTTGTTATTCAAAAAATTTAAGGGCAAATGAAGAGCTGAAGTATGTTCCATTCCCGAAAGAGATTTTTGAAATATACAGATCCAGTTTCAGCGGAGAGCTTAGAGCTGTGCCTGTGTTTTTTATCCATATCGGTGAAGAATACGGGATAGCTGATTTAAAACCTCTTCTTGAATTTTTATCGGATTCGGCAAAAGAACATTCTGTTTATGTAAATAAGATCGAATACCTTGATAAAGGCTGGATGATACTTCTTTCCGCAGGTTCTCCGGTATATGCGGCAGACGCTCCTGTAAAAATGTACGGACTGCTCGCTAAATTTATTAAGAAGGCAAAAAAGCTGAATATTCCGGTGCGTACAGGAGGAACGCTTCAGCGAGGATACTGCGGCATAATCGGAAATGAAAAACGGTGGGAATTTACTTTTCTCGGATCGAATGTGAATCTTGCGGCAAGGATCGCCGTAAATGCCCAACCGGATAAAGTTTATGCCGACTCTTCATTTTCTGAAGCTGTAAAAACAACTCTGAAGACTTTATCTGCAGGCCGTAAAGAATATAAAGGTGTAGGCCAAAGAGAAATATTTGAAATTACAGGTAAACTCGAAGAAATAAGAAATGTTTTTGTGGGCAGGGAAGACGAAATAAGATCATGCCTGAATTTCTATGCCGGCGACAGAAGAGCTTTTGTGCTTCTTAACGGACCTTCAGGTATCGGAAAAACGATGCTTGCGGAAAATATCATACAATCATTAGGTTATAAGAACCTGATAAGACTCAAAGGAATTTACGGGACAGATGAGCCGGAATATTTGTTCAGGGACAGCCTGTTCTTCAAAGGATTGAATTCCGGGGAGATATTTAAAAAGTTCAGGAGCATATCCGAACCTACACTTATATATATAGACGACCTCCATTTTGCGGATGACAAGAGTCTCTTTACTTTTCACAGAATGATAAATGAAGGATGCCCTTTCGTTAATTTCATAGCTACAACTATCGGAACGGATAAGATCAGGATAACTCCCCTCAGCTACTATGAATCTCTGGTCGTTGATCTGAAACCGTTCAGTGCTAAAGACATAAGGGAGATCACTAAGATCGTTTCAGGAATCGATATTACTCTGAAAGTAAGCAGGGAGATCGAAAAAACAACTCACGGAAATCCTCTCTTCATTTCAGGAATACTGCCTTATCTGAACACTGAGACGAAAGACACCGGAAAGATCCCGTATTCTCTTCAGGAAGTTATACTTCTAAAGCTCAATCAGATACCGGGTAAAGGACCGGAATTCGTGGACGGCGGATCGGTTTACGGCGACATCTTCGACAGCTCGGTCATGAAAGAAGTTGTCAGTATTAAGAGCGGCGCATTGAAAGATATTCTGCATAAGGCTGAAACGGAAGGGCTTGTCCGCAGATCTCAGGCACGGGACGAAATGGAATTCTCCAATACGATCATAAGGGAGATCATCTACGAAAAGATGCTAAGAAAAAAGATAGATTATTTCAGGGTCAGGATAGCGGAATCTATTTTTATGTCTAGAACAAAAGACATTAAGAAACTATACAAAGCGCTGACATTGATGTTCCTGGCAGAAGACGAGAGGACGCTGGACTTTGCCTTAAAAATAGCAGCGAAGTACAGGAATACTAAAAATCACGACCTGCTCAGGAAAATATTTATAAGTTCATTTGAATTTATGAAACAAAAAAATATTTATCAAAACGCCTATGACTTCATTGATCTGATCACAAGGATCGGCATTATCAATGTAGGAGCCGAACTTTCTTCCGTTGTCGAACAGGCAGCACTGCATGTGAGCGACTGGAGGAATAAAGAAATAAAACTTATTGACATCGCGAAAATGGTGTTTTTCAACCAGTTCAAGATCCCTGAAGAGCTGCTTGAAAAATACAAAGCTCTGAAAGGCGAAGATAAGTACTATTTTTGGGTAAAAGCCCGCACCATGGCTTATAAAAGAGATCCGAATGAAACCAGAAAAGACCTCTACAGCCTTAAGAATAAGTTCAGTGCTGTTGAAAAAATGAGATTCTACATTGATTTTGTATGGTTCGCGTTTTTCATAACCGGAGATGTTGAAATGGAAAATGAAGGGATCGAAGTTCTATCCGGTATGGAAGGTAAAATGCCCGAAGATGTAAAGTCGAATTATCTTCTTTTAAAAAATACAATAGCTATGCACAGAGATGATATGTGCGAATCAAAGAGGCTTCTCGACGAAGTTAGTAAAATGAAATCTCTTAACGCTGACGAAGTGTTCAATCTTCTTAATGACTACGCCATAATATATTCAAATCTGGCTTATGAGAATAATGATCCGGGATATATGAAGAGATCGCTGAAATATTCCGAGAAAGCCGTGAACCTGCTGAAAGATTATCAGAAGACATCAGAACTTCCTCTTGCTTCAACTAATCTGGCAGGTTTTTATATGACGAACGGCTTAATTAAAAAGGGGATGAGAGCTTATCTGGAAGGTTTGTATTACGGGATAAATATTGACCATCCTGTTGAAGTTCCATATACAAAATCACGGATCGCATTCATAGCGCTATCATACGGTGCGTACAGGGTCTCTCTCATGATAGCGGAAGAAGTTATAAATTCCGATGTCGGTGATATAAAATCAGCTGCTTATACGATCAGACACCTGTACGGGAAAGGCAGGAAAAATGATATGGATAAAGCTTACGAGTATTCTGAAAAATACGAAAAGTTCGGAACGGGAAAATGCTGGTGGGAAATGCTGGGTGTCATGTCTTCATGTGCAGTTAACGAAAATGATATGAATGAAATGTCCAAGATCAGGAAGAAATTCATTGAGCTTAGAAAAATTCCTCAGAGACAGGTAATGAGGTTCACGAATGAAGCCAATATTCAGATACTTGGTGTCCTTACAGGCATGTCTTCCGAGGTCAAAAATCTGAAAAGCACTTCAGTTAAACTTGATAAACTGGGTATAAACCGCGGGCTTTTAAGCAAATGTATATATGCTCTCGGAATGTACAATAATGATCCTGAAGATCTGAGAAAGGCAAGAAGACTTGCGATAATAACGAGGAGTTATCCTTTTATCTTGAGAATCGAAAAAGAGCTCCTGAGACTCACGGGCGATAAATACTGGTCTGTCAGAATAAGAAAAACGCAGGAAAAACTTGAGCAAATGAACAGGATAGGATCGATCGAGGATCTTTTGGGTTCGCGCAGATAGATATTAATTCAATTTGATTTAGACTCCGAATATGTTATATTATTAACAACATAAGCGACGGACTATGAAAATAATAACATTTGCATTGTTCATTGTGTCATTTCTGCTTCAGGCTGAAACAGAAGTGACCCGAACGGTTACAGAATATTCTTTGAAGAAAAGCGACGGAGACAGCTGGTCTGTGCTCAGATTCGGCAGGAATGACGACTTTTCGCCGTTCGGCTACATGAAGTATTCCAAGAGCGCAAGGATCGAAAGCCTCGAAGATGAGTGTAAACTGATCGACGAGCTCTGGAGCCATGCGGACGAGAGCGTCAATATCGAGCTTACAACCGCCGATGTCGGCTACCCGCTCCAGTATCCGGACATAATGCCCGATTACATACAGGCTTTCTTAGATTCCGAAGAATGGATGACGCATGTTTCGCTCAAAGGCAGGGAACTCAATTACGACCTAATGCACAAAGTAATATACGAGAACGATATTTTTTCAGCTTTGACGGATCTGTTCTATCTTCACGGTTACTACATAACCGGTGTCAGCACCGAAAAGCACGGTTTTGTACCCAAAGAAGACCTGATAAAATACGGATTCAAAGGCGAAGAAGTAATTCCCATACCATTCATGCTGTACTGGAGAGTCGAGAGAGTGAAGAAGGTTAAGTAATATTGGAAATAAATAAGGAGAAGTGATGAAATTCGATTACCCGCAAACGAAAAAAGTTGTAGTTAAAGATGTGCTTCACGGCGTTGAGTTAAATGATGCCTACAGATGGCTTGAAGACAATAAAGATCCCGAAGTTCTTGCGTGGGATAAGGCTCAGAACGAGTTTGCCGACAGATACATTTCGCAAATTCCATTCAGGGATAAGATCAAAGACAGACTTCTTGGTATCATGAAGATCGATGAAATGAGCATTCCGCAAAAGGTTCTTGACGGCGAAAGAATTCTTCAGTACAAGAAGAACGCGGATGATGAAAAATGGATACTTTATACGCAGAAGGATGCGAATTCTCCTTTGGAAGTTCTGATAGATCCGAATAAATGGGCTGAGGATGAGGAAATTTATGATTATGAAGTCTCAAGAGACGGTAAGTATATAGGTTATTCAGTTATGAAAGGCGGAAATGAATCTCCAGTGATTAAAATAATGGATATTGAATCGAGGAATTTACTTTCTGAC
>JAFGUL010000244.1 GCA_016938535.1 Candidatus Delongbacteria bacterium | reverse complement strand
TTTAGTAACGCCCTTACCCATGTACCTTTTTTTGTCCCCGTCCCTCAGCTCACATGCCTCATGTTCGCCGGTTGAAGCTCCTGAAGGCACAATTGCTTTTCCTTTCGATCCGTCCTGCAGGAAGACTTCAACTTCAACTGTAGGATTTCCTCGCGAATCAAGAACTTCTCTTCCGAATACATCAATTATTTCAGGCATAATATTCTCCTATTTTTTTATTCTATTGTACTTCAGGCAGAGGCTGCCCCGGTTTATCTCTTCTCGATGACTTTCTTTTTATTACTTCATTTTCAAGAACAGTATCACCTGCCCAGCTGACATAGCCTGAATAGTCAAGCACTTTGTCCCCTTTTTCGTAAAGATTTTCGACACCTGCACCTTTCATTCTGACATAGAACTTGTAGATAGATGTTCTGTAATACTCAATGGAATTCTGAATTCTTCCGTTTACGAAGTTCTGCTTGAAGTTCATGTTCAGCGCTTCAGGGGCGACAATATCAATGAAGGTGATACCGTAGAAAAAGATCAGAAATGCCATTATACAGAAACCCTTGAGAAGTCCGGTAAAAAAACCGAGCATTTTGTCAGCGGAAGTGTATTCATATTCAGGTATTTTGGCTATTTTTCCGAGAATAAAGGTAAGAATAAGAAATACGATCAGCAAACCGAACACGATCCCTATTATAGAAGCAAGCAGTTCGGGAACGAACTCCGAAAGTTTTTCCTTTAGTATTGTCGCGATCGGAGGCATGCCGAGAATTGTCAGTACTGTTATCTCTATCGTGAACTTATAGTTTACGACCCCTCTGTTCCTGGAATTTATGGCCATAAAAAACATAAAAACCAGAATAATAATAGTCATAATGATCATTTTTTTACCTCTATACTTAGATTTTTTTCAATTTTTTTCAAAAGACCCCCGTTCAACGATACTCTCAACATACCAAAATCGGCGTTCTTAGGAAAATTAAGAATAAGTCCGGCAAGCTGACCGTTCAATTCCGTAATTTTTATTTTTGACGCCTTCACAAGTCTGAGATATGAAAGCATATAATATATCTCAATAAAATCGTTAAAAGTCAAGTGTTCAGAATTAATTTTTTTTCTGCATTTGTTCCTGATCTCTACTATATCGTTACTTTTATGGTCTGTTGCCTGTTTTGAAATATCGTAGAGTCCTGATAATATTTTTTTAAAATGCGAAACTCTTTTTCTAGAATTCATTGAAAATGAATCTTTGTTGGAGATCACCGTAAAATCTTTATCAAGCTTCCCGAAATATCCGGTTCTAAGTATTTTATTGAATTCGAGTGATCCGGCAACCTGATCATAATCTCCTCTGACTCTCAAAACCGGCAAAGTAATAACTGAAAAGAGCTTAAGCCCGGAACCGAAATAGTTGAGCGAAGCGGTTTTATAGTTTCCAAGCTTATCTGCCGACATCTGATCTTCATCGAACAGGCTTAAGAAACTCAGGCAGCTCTTATGTGCTCTATCCACCTCTCTTCCCGGCTGATGGGAGAAAAAAGTAAGATGATCCATATAGTTGATCAGAAGAAATGCGTTATATTTATGATAATAATATATCTTTATACCCGAGAGCTTATCTTTTCTGATATCGGGAATTATCCTGAACTTCCGCATCCATTGTAAAAGCTGCGGATCGGCAGACGACAGATCGGCAGTTAAAATATCACCGGAAAAGATCAGACTTCCCATGTAATTTTCAACCTTTTTTTCAACAACTCCGAAAGACTTGTACTCAAGAGACGAGGGATAGTTGACTGATCTGAAATTCCTAGATATCCTTGCTGACGAATAAAGGGATACAGGATCTTCCTTCGAATTTATCCAGAACGGTATTTCACCTATCAATTCACGCATTTAGTCTGTCCTTTCTGATAAAATCCATTACTTCGGCGGCATTATATGAACTTCTAGTAAACGGGGAGGCAAAAACATATTTTATACCGAAAGACAAGGCTGTTTCTTTGAACTTATCAAACCATTCCAGCTCAAGATAGTCTTCTACTGCAATATTA
>JAFGUL010000243.1 GCA_016938535.1 Candidatus Delongbacteria bacterium | reverse complement strand
TCAAGATTCAGCCCGGTTGTGCTGAAGCCGATAAAATTCTTGAGGCTGTTCCCTTTATGATAAAACCTTAGTATCTGAAGTATCCTCAGACCGTCAATTTTTTCGTGGCAGGCGCGAATGAAAAGTTTTTCGGTCTTGAAATTCTTCCTAAGGGGTTCCCAGATATTTTCCCTGAACGAACTCTGAATGAAATCATCGATCGGAGTTTCCACATCAGACCTGAAAAGCTCCGGGAACAGCCTGCAGGTCTCCCCTATCCGACCGAAAGCTTCCGTATCATAGAACGGATAGCTTTCCCAGTCGCCGGCGAGCCCTTTGGTCACTGCGGGACCCGTCCCGAAAGGCACTCTGTCTGATTCCCGCGCCGAAGGATACACGGTTTCTTCATTCCATATCAGAATATCCCCCGCTTTTCTCATCCTGTTCACAAAATAGAAATCCTCGCCGGCCTCTTTCGGAGTTATACCGGATATTTTTCTGTATCCGTTCACTCTGAAACTGATAGCGGAACCCAAAGCCGTGAAAGAATAAGGTGATTTTATTTTCATAAGATTTAGAAGATAGTATCTCATATACAGCTCATACCTGAGGATCGCCCTGTCACGGTCTTCATCACCGGTCAGCTCATGGTAATAAGGATTTGTAAGAAGCAAAGCACTTTTATGTTCATTGAACCTGTCAACAACCGATTTAACAAAACCTTTTCTTATCCTAGTATCCGCATCGAGACTTATAACAATGTCGTTATCTCCGGCTTCTTTCTCTATCGCTTCAAAGAGTTCTTTTCTTGCATAGCCTACACCGCGTTGCTTTCCTTTCCAGCCTTTATTCTTAGAAGATCTGTCTATGACGGACAGGTCCGGCCATGAAATCTTTCTCAAGAATTCAAGAGTTTCAGAGTTGTTTTTACATAACTCTGTCTTTTCTGGATCGCTCCACCATTCATCAGGATTGTTAACGCAGATGAATACTTTAAAGTCTGTAAACGACTGCCTGCTCAGGTCCCCGATAAGTTCCGGTATTTGATCATGCTCATTAAGAGCGGGTATTGCTACGAAAATATTCAACTGATTCCCGCGATATTATTAAACTTGATTTTTTTTCTCTTAACCGCTATCTTCCAAAAGAATGATAATATAAACCAAACTGAAAACAATGGCAATGCGAATAAAGGATCTAATCAAACGGAGGTTATTATGAAAAAGATCATCTTAACTGCAACAGTAATTCTGAGCATATTCATTCTCGGATGCGGAGGCGGAAAGAAAGATGCGACCGCTGCTGCAGGTAAACCAGCCGAACCAGTAAAAGAAGTTAAAAAAGAGCTTGTAGTTACAATGAAAATAGGTGAAGAAGAATTAAAATTCTCTGATGCAAGTTTTCTGAGCAACGCGATGACGCCTGCTGACGAAACAACCAAATATACTCTTTACGCTACACCTGAAGGCGGAGATAAAGATGCCCTTAACATAGAATTCGATTCGGCTGTAAAAGAAGAACCGCAGGAAGCTTATATCAGCCTGAAAAAATATAAAATAGTAAAATCTGAACTTATTATTGACAGGTTTGAAGAAAAAAAGGGAAAAGTTACAGCCGCAAAAGCTGAATTCTCCGGTCAGCTAAAGAAAACAGATGAAAACGGATTTCCTACCGGGGAGCTGATCGATTTCAACGGGACATTTGAAAAATAGCTTTTATGATAATTTTCGTTGCGGCCCCGCTTATTTTCTGATATATTAAGAAATGATGATATTCAGGATTGAAATATCAGATTCTTAAAATATTGGAGTAGTATCTTGAAAATCTGTTCTATATTAGTGTTCGCAATAATTACCGCTCTATCCGCACAATGGACAAAGACAAGCGGTCCCCCAGGAGGGAAATTACGGAGTTTCGTATCGGACGGATATGATCTTTACTGTGCTTCAGGAGGAGGAGGTATTCATAAAAGTACCGATAACGGTGACACATGGATCAAGACGAACAGCGGTCTTCTCAGCACTGACGCGAAAGTCCTTGTAAGAAAGGATTCTATGATCTTCACGGGAACGGACGAGGGTGGATCAACATGGAATGCAAAATTCAACGGTCTCAGAGATAAATACGTAAAATCGATGACCGTCATGGGAAACTATATTTTCGCGGGAACTTATGTCAATGGTCTATACCGCAGTTCGGACAATGGCGATTCGTGGGTAAAGGTATATTCACCGGGATCTGATTATATATACATCATGGACAATGACGGAACGAACGTTTACGCAGCGACTTATGGTGACGGCGTCATGGTCTCCGAAAACAACGGGGACAACTGGGAATTCAGGAATGCCGGACTCCCCAATCTTGGAATACTTAACATCTTCGCGAACGATTCCGTACTTCTCGCTTCGCTTGCTAGCGACTTGTACAGATCGACTGATAAAGGGCTTAACTGGACCTCTGTCATCAG
>JAFGUL010000242.1 GCA_016938535.1 Candidatus Delongbacteria bacterium | reverse complement strand
CCTTGAAAGAAATTCTTCGAATGTCTGCTCATTTACAGGCAGTCTGTACGGTTTATTCGGTGAATAGTAAACAGCTTCAACTTTCGCATCTTTACTTAGACTTTCAAAATAATCCTTTTGAAGTACCGTACAGTCCTTATCCTGCACAATATCTTCTCTTTCAGGTGTAAAATTTACTCCGCTCTCCCCTTTTATCCGCCTTGAGACAGCCTCTCTGTATAAAAGGATCTGAACCTTCTGATAATTTGTTATTTCTTCTTCAAATTTGTCGAATTTTGCGTTGGATTTGATATCAATTATCCTGACCGTCCCTTCAATATCAATATAAAGAAAATCAATATAGCCGCGTTTTATCATTATGTCGGGTCCTTCGCATACCTTAAGATCTTTGAATTTGACTTCTGTCTCGAATGTTGAAGTTACCCTTTTTGGAGTCGGTCCGAGTTCGATCATCAGCCACGCTAGAAATCTTATTACGCCTGATCTGAGTTTTTCCTGTGAATAGTATGAATAAGGATCGTTCTTTATCTGCTTTGCGATCTCTTCACTGATCACTTCTTCTACAGCTGAACTTTTTATCTTATCCGCGAGAGTGCTGAAAGGAGAAGAATATTTTTCGCTTTCCACACCGTAATTATAATAATCTGTAAACTCGCCGAACCTTGACTCAGCTATCTTTTCCGCACCCTTTCCTCCGCTTAGCTCTGATACAAGCTGATCATACACAGTTTCATTCAAAAGATCAGTTCCTTTGAAATGTCTCAGAAACCGTTCCGTAACATTATGGTAGAAATTTCCTCTTGTGAAAGGGAACTGCGACTCGATCTTATCGTATTCCAGATTCAGTTCATGAACATGAGCCGCAGAACAGGCCATGAAGCTCTCTACCTTTGACGGTGAGACAAGGTGATCTACGATCGAACCATTCTTTAACTTTATAGAGAACTGAGCTCTTTCCGGTCTCGCCTTAATCTCAGTTACATTTAATCTGCCGAAATTCTCATCTGCCAGTTTGTCGCTTAAAGTTACGCTGAACTCCGCTTTGAGTTCTTCCAGTCCCTCCTTCGGCGGGATCACTTCTATTTTCTGACTGATCTTCGGATAAAGTCCGAATATTCGATCCGGCTTTGTTGAAGGTATCGTCTCCTCTCCCCACTGAGGCACGAAGAAAACAGCTCTTTCTGTCTGCCCGGAAGTTATCACGCGGAGATTTTCATAGAGCGCTTCTTCGGGATCTTTACCGTAAACACTTTTGTAAAGACTAAAATAGCTTTCCCTGCCGATGATCTTTACAGGATTTGACGATCTCAGAAAGCTGTTCTCGTTCATGCCTGAGAAAATAAGGACTTTACCTGCCGGAGAAGCTTCGTTCATCATAATTATACGCACACCGTTCTGATCCTTGTTCAGCTTTTCTGAATTGGTCTTTGAAGCTATTATGTAAATATATTCAAGATACTCCGAAAATTTCCTTTCAGTTTCGCCGAATATCCTCAAAACAGTATCGCTGTATGTGTAAATATCCGTTTCAATGTTTTTTCCTGACATTTGCAGAACAGTTTTAAGTCCGGCGAGCTTAGCTTTTATGACTGTAAGAGCTTTTTCAGGTCTCATAATTGCGTCATTACCGAGCGCAGCGTTCAGGAAAGCTTTAACGAATTCCTTAACATCAGCTTTAGCTTTCAGCCTGTAATCTGATCCCGACTTCTGTTTCAGCTTTGCGATAAGTGTTTTGAGGTCAAGCCCGTTCAGGTCGTCGCACATCAGCGGTTTTTCTGCTATGTAGAGATTGAAGAAATTAAGTATGGAAGGGGCATCTCCTTCAGCTCCGGCCTTAAAAAGTCTGAGTACATCAGTATTTATATCGTTACCTGAATATTTGTAGGAAGAATAAGCAGGGATCTTTTCTGCATAGAGATAATTATTGAGTATCCTGAAGCTTTCTTCGTCACTACAAACTACCGTAAAATCATTCAGACTGTAAAGACTGTTTTCTGAAGCTAGAGACTGCAGAATAAAATGCTTGATCCTTTGCGCCTCGTCAAGAAGAGATGAAGAGACGACAAATTCGACACTTTCAGGATCGAAATTCAGTTCTTCTGAACCTGAAAAAACATCTGCAAGACCTGAGTATCTACCTTCAGACTTAAACTCTATATTCTGAGCGCCGACAGCCTTAAAAAACTCTTTTTCTTTACAGGAATATTCGCCCTCATTGAAATTGAGATAAAATACTTCCTCGGAGGCTTGAGCTTTAGAAGTAGCTGTCGAGAATATTTGACCTTTGAAATAATACCCTTTTTCGTTTATGAACTTTTCGACTTCACATATAACTTCAGGCACAAGACCGTTTTTTTCAAGATCGTCCTGCAAGTCCCTGTCAATTACTTCTCCGCCCATAAGACCTGTGTAGTTGAGCAATTTAAGCAGACTTCTTTTATAATTCCTGTAATGCGGTTTTTTAAATTTTGCCGACAACCCTTCGACAGGCGCATTTTCCATTAGAACGAGAAAATCCTCTTCCCTGATCTCGCCTCCGGTGCCTATATCGGAAATATCTCTCGCATGATCGTGAACAGCTTTTATCTCAGGCAGGAATGAAACAGGTTTGTTATTGACTTTGAGCCACTCCATCATCGAGATTTTGATGCCCTGAGCCTGACCGATGTCTTTTACAAGAAGAAGAGATGATGCTATAACTTCGGGCTGTTTGAAGCTCCCGTCCCTCTCAAGAAATATTTTACCGAAATCTATGTTCATCGCTCTCTCCGTTTTTTACAAAAAAATATAATTATAACAATTATTAGCGGTCATAGCAAATATAATCATGCTGATCTAATAATGGCGAAATTAAATATCTGATTTATGTGCTTTAAATTTACTCGAAGTATCTCATTCCGTTGTTGTCGGATTCCCAGACCTCGATCATATAGATTTTGAGATTGTTTGAATTGACCTTTTCGGCGAGTTCGTTATAGATCGTTCTCGCAATGTTCTCGGCGGTAGGATTGATCTCTTTAAAGCTGGGATGATCGTTTAAGAACATGTGATCGAATTTGTCTATCTCATTCTTGACTATGCCCTTGAATTCCTTAAAATCGAGCGATATGCCGATGTTGTTCAATTCTTCTGCCCTGGCAAAGACTTTTACTTTCCAGTTGTGACCGTGAAGGTTTTTGCATTCGCCGTTATAATTATTGAGCATATGGGCGGACGAGAAATGGTGTTTGACTATTATTTCATACATTGGAGCCCTCCCTTAATCTTTATTCTGTCTTAAAAATGCAGGATATTCAAAATCGGTGAACTGATTCTTAATAAATTTCGATCCCGAGGCTGTTTCTCTTTCCTGTACCGCGGGTTTTATCTCTTTGCTGAAGCTGACCTTACCGCTCTCTGTAATCCTGTCCTTCTTCACTTCGGAGTCGAATCCTGTGGCTATGACTGTCACTCTGACTTTATTTTCGAGAGAATTATCTTCAACGACCCCGAATATTACATTTGCATCATTCGCTCCGGCTGCCTGATAGATGAGGTCCATTGCCTGATCCACCTCGAATACTGAAAGGTCGGAATTTGAGCTTATATTGACAAGAATTCCTTTTGCTCCTTTTATATCTATATTCTCCAACAGCGAGCTCTGAATTGCGGTCTGT
>JAFGUL010000241.1 GCA_016938535.1 Candidatus Delongbacteria bacterium | reverse complement strand
TCATAATCTTTTCCTCAATTCAAATCTCTTATAAAAATCGTAAATTTCTTCTATCAAGTCAACAATTATTTCAATTTGTTTTTTTAGCTTCTGAACCATACAGTCCGGCGCTATTTTTATGCAAAAATTGCCTCTGCAGTAAACTTCGTCGAACTTACAGTTCACTCTTTTCATATAGTCTTTATCTTTCAGAAAATACGATGATATACTTTCTCTTGTATATTCTCTTCCCAGAAGTTCTCTCGCAAGGTATATACAGCGGTTAAGTATCTCGCCGTGCAGAACCAGTATCTGATAGGGCTCAAGCCGTGTAATAGTTCTTTCGAGAGCTTTTTTATCCAGCAAATGGAATACAATACCGGATAATTTGTCGTTAGTAAAAAGAAAAACCCTGTTCTGAAAATCTTTCAGGTCAAAAGGTTTGTCTATGAACTGGAAGTAACCTTCCATGAACTGCTTCTCAAATATATCGAACATCATCTTCTTGCTTGACCACGCACTGACAAAAAATATTTTCTGATGAGGATTTATTTTAATTATTTTCTCCGCCATTTCGATCCCTGTAAGTGCGTCCATCATTACATCGGTCAGGATCACATCATGCCTGCTCCTGAGATATTTATCGAGCCCTTCCTGACCGTTCTGCGCAGTTTCTATCTTATACATCTCCTGCATCGAAAAGAATTCCTTGAGCATTTCTCTGAAAGAGCTTTCATCTTCAACAATAAGAAGCGAAGCTCTTTCTTCGGGATTTATTTTTGCAAAATCCCATTTGATCCTGTTGAAATCGATCAGGAAATACTCTTCAAAATCCCTGTAAATGCTTTCGAACATCTCTTCCTCTTACTTAATGTCCGCGAGTTTTTTTGCTTCATCGAAAAGTGTAAGCGCTGTCTTAACGAATTTGTCATTCATGGCCTTTACCTTCGGATATTGAGTTTTCTCCTTGAAGAACTGTCTGGCTATATTGTATTTGATCTCATCTTTTATCTTCTGTTCGTCTTCATTGAACTGCTGAACAGTATAGTAATATTCTTTTTTGTTCCTGTCGTTCTTTTCTGGAAGCTCCGGCATGATGTGGATCTTGTTCTTTTCAGCTATCTTTTTAAAGTTCTCCAACATATCTGCCGTAACTTGAAAATCCTTATAGAAGACATCGAAATCATCCTTCCATAAAGCCGGTTTTCCGTTCGTTTTATTAAAAAAGTCAATAGCATGGTCCTGAAATACTCTCTGTCTGTAGAGATCCGTCATCATAGCTGAAAGAAGATCGTAGGTAAGAAGAGAATCGGGTGTTATTCCTCCTCCGCCGTATACTACCCGTTTCTTATTCAGAGTCAGGAACTTCTGCGATTCTTTAATTGAATCCTGCTTAACTTTCTCTTCATCTGTCAAGAGCTCGGGGTCCAGATACCTGTCAAGAAAATAGCTTTCAACTCCTTCATCATAAGGTCTCTGGATCAGCCTCCCGGTCGGAGTGTAGTATCTGGCGATAGTTATCCTAACTACAGACCCGTCACCCAGCTCGAACGGTCTCTGCACCAGTCCCTTACCGAATGATCTTGCTCCGAGAATGTACGCTCTGTCATGATCCTGCAATGCTCCGCTGACGATCTCTGAGGCTGATGCGGAACCGGCATCTATTAGTATAATGATAGGCACTTTTTTATGAGTCGCATAACTTGTTGAATAATGCTCCTCGTCGAAATCGGGGAATCTGCCCTTTGTATAAACAATAAGTTTCCCTTCATCGAGAAATTTGTCGGATATTTCTATTGCCTGGTCCATGAGACCGCCGGGATTTCCCCTCAGGTCAAGGATCAGCCTGTCCATTCCGCTGCTCTCCAGATAATTCAATGCCTCCTCAAGCTCCTGAGACGTTTTTTCTGCGAATCTGTTGATCGACACGTATCCGGTTCTATTGTCTTCGAGCATACATTTGGCAGTAACGCTGTGAATAGGTATAGCCGCTCTGATTATTTCATACTCAAGAGGCTCTTCAGCGCCGGATCTTGCTATCGTCACATCGACTTTCGTGCCTATTTTTCCCTTAAGTCTCTTAAAAACGTCTTCTGTAGTAATGTCGTATGCGGTTTTTCCGTCTATTCTTATGATCTTGTCACCGGGCATAAGACCCAGTCTTTCTGAAGGAGTGTCAGGTATGGGAGAGATCACTGTAATATAATTATCCTTTATCTCGAATTCGATCCCAATACCGCCGAATTCACCTTTAAAATCCTCATCGACCTCCTTTTGTTTATCAGCAGATATATAGGATGAATGCGGGTCGAGCTTTTTAAGCATTCCCTCGATGGCTCCTTCCATCATCTTATCAACATCAGGCTCATCGACATAGACATTATCAACCACTCTAAGTATATAGTTCATTTTCTGAAAATATTGAAGTGAATTCCCACCCGCGGCGTCAGCTTTCTCGTATTTGTAACTCAATGTTATTGCCGCTATCAGCGCTATCACTGAAATAATGTAAAACCTCTTGTCCGACATGATCTTTTCCTTTATTTTAATTTCAAAAATATTTTTTTCAGAATATCCTCTTCACCTTTATCAAGTTCTCTGCCTCTTCTTGACATAACTGTTCTGACAGTTTCCAGAGTTTTATTAAAAGGGTACTTTACGAGCTTTTCCTTTCCGCCCCAGTGAAAGTCCTCGATGTACCTCGGGGGGAATCCCTCTCCGTAAACATTGCATGCCACACCTATCACCGTACCGGTGTTGATCATAGTATTTATCCCTGTTTTAGAATGATCACCCATGTACATCCCTGCGAAAATTGATCCCGTATCGGTTAAAGTGCCGTTTATTTCTACCTTGACATTCGAATAATTGTTCTTAAGATCGGAATTGTTAGTGTCGGCACCCAAATTGCACCATTCTCCAATATATGAATGCCCGAGAAATCCTTCATGCTGTTTATTGCTGAAACCGTGGATTATACTGCCCTCGATTTCTCCGCCCACTTTGCAGTACTCACCGACAGAAGTGTTGGGATATATTTTTGAACCGGCCTTAACAACAGTTCTTTTACCTATGTAAATCGGTCCGAGCAGCACAGTGTGATGCATGATCTCCGCTTCTTCATCTATTACGACCGGACCTTCCGAGGCATCAATTATTACTCCGGGTCTTATAACAGCGGTCTTGCTTATAAGAACATTATCTTTGTTCTCAATAATCAAGCCCTGTGATTTCGGAAAAGACCACTTCCCTTCTTTTCTGATCAGTCCGAAATCGTGTTTTATCCATTCTCCTGTCCTGTTTACAATATCCCACGGGTATTTTGTCGTTTCAAGAATGGGCTTAATACTTGTTTTAACACCTTTTTTAACACTGTCTACAAACTCTTCCTTTGATGTGAATGTACCGCAGAGAAGAACTCCGTTATCGTCAGCCGCGAGTTTTATTTTTTTACTTATCAGAACATCAAAAAATTTTAAAAAATTTCTGTCCGGGATTATACGGGCATTCACAGCTGTAAACTGTGCTCCTTCTCCCAGATCAGTAAGTTTCTTTAAACCCATCTTCTTCATGATCGGATCAAAGTTCTTTCTGTAAAAATAATAGATCTCATAGTCTCCGAATATTCTTTCAAATCTCTCC
>JAFGUL010000240.1 GCA_016938535.1 Candidatus Delongbacteria bacterium | reverse complement strand
ATTCCAGACCTGCTGTATCCGAGAATAAAGCTGCGGCTCCGACTCCGAGAGAAAGATCTAAACAGTTCAGGATCAGCAAACAGCAGAGCAGATAAATAGATAGTTTAAGTGCGATTTTTTTTAAAGCCCCGTGACCAGGGGCTTTTTTATTGTGTTTCAGCTCACAGCAGGATTACATTATTTTTTGTAAATTCCATCATGCAATTAATGAGGTGGATATGAGAAACACAGTCTTTTTGTCCGTTTTGTTCTTTTACCTTTTTTCGTTTTCATCCGTGACAACATGGAATAAATACATGGAGGTCACTTCAGATGTAACTATAGCGGCTTCTGACCAGCTGATAATAGAGTCTGGAACTGTCGTCAGGTTCGCGCCGGGCGTAACTCTTACCGTTTACGGCGAGATCAAAAGTCAAGGAACAGAAGCGGATCAGGTAAATTTTACCGCGCTTGACAGTGATGGTATGGAATGGGGGGGCATCATCATTGATTCCCCGTCTGGAGTAAATGAGTTCCATAATACAAATTTCAGCTTCATGACGGCTAACTCCGGACCGATGACCATTTACGGTTCTGAAGTAACTTTTACTAACTGCAGATTTACTAATAACAACAGTAACTCTTACGGAGGTGCATTGAGCATCATCAGCGGAAATGTGACTATTCTGGACACTGAATTTTCGTTCAACAGCGCTTACAACGGTGGTGCAGTATATATTAATAACGACTGCTTTAACGGCAAAAACACGATAAATATAGAGAACTGTAGTTTCGAGCACAACGATGCCTGGGTTGGAGGCGGAGCCCTCTGTGTAGAGGACAATGAATACTCAGCTTACAACATGGACATTAATATCACTAATTGCGTAATGAACGATCACTATACGGGTACAGGTGGTGCGCTATTATACATCAACAAAGGTAAGATCGATATGGCTTTACAGAAATGTATAATTTATTCGAACAGTGCAGATTACGGAAGCGCTATTCACGCCAGCTTCATGGCAAGTTTACCCGGCAATATCCTTGCGCAGAAATTCTCTAATCTGCTCATTTTCAAAAACAGCCATTTTCAGAGCGGAGCAGTATACATCAATATGGGTAACACTCTGAATCCTCAGAATCTGGTTTTCACTAACAACAATATTGTGTATAACGGTATCTCAGTATATAAAAGGGGAAAGAATCCTACAGGCGGCTTGCATATAATCTCAAGCGGAAATTTCCCAAGGGTAGCTAACTGCATCTTATGGGGAAATACCGATCAGGTCGGATTGAACAATTATTTTATTGAAGATGCAACTAACCCTGATCCAAACAATATCTTCTGGTACTGCGATTTGGAGAGTTACAGCTCCGGCGGGACGAATATCAACTTACTGCCGAATTTCATCCGGTCACCTTACCATTCATATCCTGAAACAATAAACGAGTATTCATATAATTTTCACCTTTCTCCAGTATCACCCTGTACAGACGCCGGAGATCCGGATGAACCCTGCTTTGAGCCGAACAGTTCTATAGTTGATATTGGAGCCTACGGGAATACAAATGAAGCATCTGTATCACCTATTTCCCCTCCACTACCGGGAGAAGACCTTGTAATACCGGATAATCACTTTTACTATCTTTACGATCCGGAAGGATCTGCTTCAATCTTCGGTACGATCGTATTAGGATCGAATTCATATCTCTATACAAACGTGAATATTAAATGCGATTACATCTATACATCAAATACCACAAAATTCGACGGTGGAAGATCGTGGATAATTAACATCGGAGATATTCCTGTTTCTATTACCGTTGCAGTCTCAGCACAAATTCATTCAGTCGTATTTCGGAGTGTGAACCTGATCGTATCCGGACAATTATATCCTTCGGTAACAGTGGATAATTCGATTTTTCAGTCTGATTCTATCGGATTTTCTGAATACTATTCAATAGATATGCAGAATTGCAGCAGTATTATTATAGAAAATTCAGAATTCAGCGGAAATCAGTGCGGGATCAGAGTAAATCCTCTTGCGGCGGGTAGTAATATTGTCAAAGCATCGGGAAGAATAACAAATAATACTTTTCATTTTGAGTCACTTTACGGCTCGAAAGAGAATATACAGAAAACCGGTATCGAAGTATCCAACTCCAATATTGATATTGAATACAATGAGATAAACGGCTGCGATAACGGGATTGTAGTTAAGTCGGGATCGTCTGCGGTTATTTCCGGAAATACTGTAAAATTCGAACCGTCACCTGCAACAAAAGGTTTTTATTCGAAAAAAGGAATTGTTGCTTATGACAACTCTGATGTTCAAATATCAGAGAACTATATAAATAATAATGACTGGGAAAGCCCTTTGGAAGTGATCGGGATACAAGTTGAAAATTCAGATGCGGAGATCCTGTACAACAAAATGTTGTTCTGCTCATGGGATATGGGACCGAGAACTGGGATAAGTCTTGTTAATCCTGCAGATACTGTAAGAGTGATCAATAATACGCTGTACAACCCTCTTCAGGCTTTTAATATTACAACAGGAGCTTTCCCTGTTCCTGCCGAATTTATAAATAATATCTACTGGTCGGAATCCGGAACATATATTACAATAAATGATACAACAGCTGCTAAATTCATCAATAATTGTTTCATCGATGCTACAGGAATTACAGGTTCCGGAAATATTTTCGCTGACCCGCAGATCAATTCAGCATGGTCTGAAGATTTCACTTTAGCTTCTACTTCACCGTGTATCAACGCAGGTATTGCCGTTGATGGAGTACACGAATATTCTCCGGGTAAATCTCTTATTTACTACGGAAGTGCCCCTGACATCGGCTGCGAAGAATTCTGGGAGGAATCGCAGGTGTATCCTGCCAATATATCGATTGCTGCTGATAGTTCTTCTTATACAATTCAGTGGGACCCTGTGGACGCAGCAGTATCTTACAATATTTATTCTTCTGACGATCCTTACGGAACATTCGTACTTCTTTCTACAACAACCGGGACTTCTTACAGAAGGTCCTCAACACCGGCAAGAAAATTCTTCTATGTTACTGCGAACATTGAATAAAATTATTTTGATATTTTGGTTTAAGTTTCTTATTTTTCGGTTGTTCTAAATTATCGAAAACAAACGGAGAACGAATGTATACAGAAAAAAGACCGTGGGGCAGTTTCACGATACTTGAAGAAAGTAAAAATTACAAAGTCAAGCGGATAGATGTTGAACCCGGTCAGAGACTCAGTTACCAGTCGCATGAAAAGAGGGATGAACTATGGATGATCGTGGCGGGAAAGGCGGTAGTTACGATAGACGACAAAGAGATCGAAAGGTCGTATGGCGAATTTGTTACGATCGGTAAAAAGCAGAAGCACAGGATCGAGAACCGGGGAAGTGAAAAAGTAACTTTTATCGAGATACAGACAGGAGAGTATTTCGGTGAGGACGATATAATCCGCTATCAGGACGACTATAAAAGAACCTGAAAAATCTTCCTAAAAAATAATATTAAATTTCTTGACTATAAAGCTTAAAATAATTATTTTTACGCTCTTGTAACTTGTGCGGGTTTTAAAGTTTAAAACCGGAAGATAATAAAAATTCTAATAAATTCTAACGGAGGAAAAATGAAAGCGTATCATGCCAAAGACATCAGAAATATCGCACTGGTCGGTCACAACTCGGTCGGAAAAACGATATTGGCTGAAAGTATAGCTTTCTACACGGGTAAAATAACCCGAATGGGAACGATCGATGACGGAACGACAATCTCTGACTATGCGATACCGGAGATCGAAAAAAAATATTCAATAAGATCAACTCTATTGGCGATCGACAACAACGATATTAAATACAATATTATCGACTGCCCCGGTTATGCTGATTTCGTGGGTGAGACATACGGTGCGGTCGAAGTGGCTGATTCAGTTCTGATAGCAGTTTCCGCAGCAAGCACTCAGGGAACTGAGGTCGGTACTGAAACCGGTTTCGAAGTAGCAAAGAAGCAGAACAAACCGACCGCCTTCTTCATAAACAAATGTGACTATGAGAACGCGGATTATGACAAAGTTATTCAAAATCTTCAGACCTCCTTCTCATCATCTGTTACAGAAGTTCAGTTCCCTGTCGGCAAAGGTGAGAATTTCCACGGTATTATTGACATCTTCGACATGAAAATGTACTCTCTCGAGAACGGCAAACCGGTCATCAAGGACATTCCTGCCGACATGCTCGGTAAGGCTGAAGAGATCAAATCCGCTCTTGAAGAAAATATTGCAGGCTCCGATGAAGAACTGATGGAGAAATATTTCGAGGCCGGCGAGCTTACACCGGAAGAATTCAACAACGGTTTCAAAAAAGCTTTTTCCGAAGGCACGATATTCCCGGTTTTCTGCGGAAGCGGCATTAAGGGTATAGGGATACATCCGCTTCTTGACAAATTCAAGAACATCTTCCTCTCCCCTGCCGATTCAAAAACAACTATAATTGAAAAAGAAACTGAAACTCAGATAGATACCGATGAAACTAAACCTTTCAGCGCATTCGTATTTAAGACTGTTGCTGAATCTCATGTCGGAGATATGACTTTCTTTAAGATCATAACAGGCAAAGCTGCAACAGGCATGGATGTAAGGAACGGCGACAATATGGAGAGGATCGGACAGATCAGCTTCGTTATGGGTAAGAGCAGATCGGAAACCCCTGAAGT
>JAFGUL010000041.1 GCA_016938535.1 Candidatus Delongbacteria bacterium | reverse complement strand
TCTCGCCTTCCAAAGCAGGTCTTTCATCAATATGGATCTTGTCATCGGCATATTTATCCCTTTTGCCCAGCTTGATCCCGTCAATTTCGAGAGATGGAGTAAGAGAAAATATTCCTATGCTCACATCACTGAGCTCGAATCTTGAATTGGTATTGGCCTCTACGGCCTTGACAATGATGTCTTTGTCGAAATATTTTTCAAGGTAGATCTTTACTGCGAAAAGACCCACTACAACGATAAATACGATCGCAAGAACGATCCTGAACAGCCATTTTAGCATGATTATCTCCTATTTTTAGTTTCCGTACGGGTCGATCAGTCCTGCTTCGGAAAGTTTTCCTGTCCTGATCTTGTTGATTCTGTATCTGTAATAATCATTTTCTGTTATATTGAATATATGCTCGAACACCTCCGTCATTTTCACCGATTTCCCGTCAATGAATCTTAAACCTATAATGATGTTGTCACCGTCAAATTCCATTTTTTCGACATAAGGAACAAGATCAATCTCTCTTATCTTTCCTTTTTGGAGCCTGCTGAAGACGAGCTTCTTTTTAGCTCTGAATTTCAAAATACATTCAGTGAAATATTCAGCCGCATCATCGGGGATTATCACATAAAACTCGTTATAATCAATGAAATTCATAAGAGGCGTGAATTTGCCTGTGATCTTTCTGACAGAGATGAATTCTGTTATGTTGCTGAAAACCTTTTTCATGTCTGATTCGATGCTTCCTGAATAGTTTTCCTTGAATCCGAAATCGGCAAATTCACAGTCAGATGTAAATCCGAAGGGCAGCGGGTGTCCGAAGCTCATGACAGGCATAGGATGATAACCTTTTGTGTATGCGACAGAAACATCGTGAATAAAAAGTTCCCTTTCAATGTAGGCATTCAGATTTCTCTGAGAGACAAATCTTGAAGAATTCAGCCTGCGGAATTTTATCCTGTACCTGACATCAGCTTTTGGTTCAGGATTGGCGTTGTGTTTTTCCGGTTCAGGTCTGTCTGTCGCGATCTGATTTATTTTTTTACTTTTTATTTTTTCTGCAAGAAGCGATCTGCAGTTGTGATCTCTTTCGATCCCGCATTTAGAGCATGATCTTATGCAGTATTTTGTTAAAGATTCGTTTTGTGCTTTCTTCCATTCGCTGATCAGGAATTCCTTCTTTACGCCTATATCAATAAAATCCCAGGGCAGTTTGTCGCCGGTTGCTTTTGCCGAAAGATAGTCATTTATATCTATCTTATATTTTTTGAATATTTTCATCCACATATCGAAATCGAAACTCTCAGCCCAAGCATCGAATATTGCACCTTTTTTGTGAGCCTCGTAAATCGCCTTGGAGAGTTTTCTGTCCCCGCGTGAAAAGATAGCTTCAAGTACGGAGACTTCGGGATCTCTCCAGGTGAGTTTAACATTTTTGTTCCTGATCTTAGACAGCAGTATCCCTATTCTTGACTTGAATGTCTTGAGAGGGAGCTGTTCTGCCCACTGGAACGGCGTGTGAGGCTTGGGGTTGAAAGGTGAGACCGAGACATTGATGTTGATCCTGCCGTACGCGTTACTGTACCTGCCTATCTCGTTGATCATTTCAGCCATCTCATAAATATCCTCGTCAGTCTCGAAAGGAAGGCCGATCATGTAGTAGAGTTTGATATTTTTCCATCCGAGTTTCAGCACGAGAGACATCACTTCGATCATCGTCGTAAGCTCGATCGGCTTGTTGATGACCATTCTCATCCGCTCGGAACCTGCCTCGGGCGCGAATGTGAAGGTGGTTTTTCTTCCGAGTGACGCCATGACCGCGATTTCCTGAGTGAAAGATTCAGCTCTAAGCGAAGGCAGGGTCAGATTCACTGATTTTTTTAAGCATCTTTCTGAAAGGACTTCCAGAAGCGGTTCAATATTTGAATAATCTGAAGTTGAGAGTGAAAGTAGCGACAGTTCCCTCCATCCCGAATGCGAGATCATCTTTGAAGCCTGCCTGACTATGTCATCTGTTTCGCGCTCTCTTAAAGGTCTGTAGTAATATCCCGCCTGACAGAATCGGCAGCCTCTGTCGCAGCCTCTCATTATCTCGACCGATATTCTGTCATGTGTGATCTCCATAAGCGGTACGACAGGCGAATCCGTGTAGTTCTCAGGTCTGAGCATTGCCACGGCTTTTTTCACTTTCGTGTTCTCATCAAGAAATGCGGGAACATAAATGCTTTCAAGCCGGCTGAGTTCACTTAGAATTTTATCTTTGCCTGACTTTCTCTTTTTAAGCTCGGCATACTTCGAAATGAGTTCAGGAAGTTTGTCCTCTCCGTCGCCTATTAGCAGAAGATCGAAAAAATCAGCTACAGGTTCGGGATTTACGGCATTTATACCTCCTCCGAGTATCAGAGGTGAAGGTTCTTTTCTGTCTTTTGAGTAAACAGGAATGCCTGAAAGCTCAAGGATCTCAAGTATGTTCGTAAAACAGAGTTCGTAGGGAAGAGTTATGCCTATAATATCGAATTCGCTCAGCGGAGTTCTTGTCTCGAGGCTGAAAAGCGGTATGTCCTTTTTCCTTAAAAGTTCACAGGCGTCTTTATCGGGGATAAAAGCCCTTTCGCAGACAATATCGTCCCTTTTGTTGAGTATATGGTAAAGTATGTGAAATCCCTTGTATGACATTCCGAGTTCATATTTATCGGGATAGATAAGTACGATACTGGTTTTGCCTTTATGATCTTTTATGACCGTATTCTTCTCGCCGCCCGAATAACGGAGCGGTTTGGTCACGAACGGCAAGAATTCCGTTTCAATAAGATCGAAAAAGCCGTCTTTATTATTTATGATAGTTCGCCTCTAAGTGTTTTAACCGCCAGTTTTCTGTCGGGATGTTTAAAAAAATAATTTCCTGATACGAGACAGTTAACACCTCTTTCGGTAAGCATACCTGCCGTCTTGTCGTTCACACCTCCGTCAACCTGAATGATGAAGTCTTCTTTGAGGTGTTTTCCGTAACGGGTGTTGAACTGGTCTATCTTCTTTAATACCGAAGGTATGAACTTCTGACCGGAGAATCCGGGATTTACGGACATGAAAAGTA
>JAFGUL010000040.1 GCA_016938535.1 Candidatus Delongbacteria bacterium | reverse complement strand
AGAAATCTCATCATCTGGCTTATTTTATAAGTCTTTGTAACGAGATGTCCGATCTCATGACCGATCACAAAGCGAAGTTCGTCTTCGTCCATCTTATCGATAATAGTTGAATTCAGAGCGATCTTATGCGGGTGCTCCTTATAGTTGCTCGGTATGGCGAATGCATTCATTTCGGGTGAATTGATTATAAAAAAATCTATATCGTCAGAGAACTGAAGCGTATCCTTTACTTCATGGCAGAGATCGAAAAGTCTGGGGGTCATCTCTTTTGTGATCTTGAAATTATAGCTGTCCAGGATCTTTGAATAGCTGTCGTCGGAATTGATGATTCTTGCGTCAATGAGTAGTTTAAGGATTATATTACCGTGGATAGCTTTATTTATCTCATTTCCGAAACTTTTTTCCAGATTCAATCTGATATGATCGTATTTTATCATGATTTTTCTCCATTTGTAAATTCTTTTACGAGCTTTTTAAACACAGAACCTCTTTCTTCGAAATTTTTAAACATATTGTAGCTTGATGACGCCGGAGAAAGGAGGCAGACTGAATTTTTCGGGGTTTTCTCAAAGATCAGAGGGATGATCTCATTAAAGTCACTGCAGAAATAACAGTTCGTTCTCTTTTCATGCCACTGAATCGTAATATTTCCGTCACCGTTTTCTTCAAAGCCCGACTGTAAAAGGTGTTCAAAAATCATCGGTCCCGTTTCCGGAAGAAATATGATATTCTGTATGAATGACTTTTTTATTTCTTCGGTAAGAGTATCCCAGACTATCTCGTCTCCTCTGAAATGCCCTCCGAGAATGAGAGTTCCGATCATATTATCCAAAGACCTTAAAGCGGCCGCGGTAGCCTGAGGGATAGTGGAGATCGAGTCGTTGTAAAATTCGATCTCTCTGAATTTCCCGAAGAATTCAAGTCTGTGTTCAAGACCTTTGAATTCATAAACGGTCTGAACAGCATCGGCGGTTTCACATCCTGCAAGCTGAGACAGGATCAGAGCGGTGCCGATATTATAGAGGTTATGCAGTCCTTTGAGCTCAATACATTTTTTTGAGAGAACGATGCTGTTTTTCCAGTAGTAAACGATCACATCATCACCGTCGAGTATGATTTCGAATGGAACACTGACAGAGTTTCTCTCGAGACCGGAAAATTCCTTTATCGGGAAAACTATCTGGTCATCTTCGGACTGAAATCTTACTATATTGAGTTTGGCTGATCTGTACTCAATGAAATTTTTATAGAAATCAAGATGCTCGGGATAAACATTCAGTATTGCCGATATGTGGGGTGCTTTTTTAATGTACTGAAGCTGATGGGATGAAAGTTCAAGCACTACTGTTGTAGTATCATCCGTCTCTTCGATTATATCGAAAACAGGCACACCTATATTACCGGCCAGAATTGAGTTCCTCCCGCTCGATGTGAGTATATTATGCAGAAGAGTTACTGTCGTGCTCTTGCCTTTTGTGCCTGTGACGCCGATCGTTTGTTGATTGAATTCTCTCAAGAACAAGTCAGTCTGTGAGGAAATGATCTGCCTGTTCCGCAACACGAAATCGTTCGGTAACGGTATTCCCGGGCTCTTTATTATAAGATCGAACTTGTCCATAATATCACTGATGTTCCCTGTAATAAACCTTACATCCTTACCCAGTCTTACGGGTTTTCTGTCGTAAACAGCTATTTTAGTTTTAGGAAAATGATTTTTTAAAAAATCTAGTGTGGACATTCCCTCTACGCCCAGACCCATGATCAGTACGCTTTTATCTTCAAAATATTTTGCCATTTTCAGAACTGACATTAAAGCGCCTCCAGAAGTATGCCTTTAAATTTCCTGTCTAAAAGATTTTCATCTGAGAAGCTTTTTAGAAGTTTGTCAAAACTATAAGTGTCCCTGCCGTTTGTACCCGCCGTTTTTTTTGAGTATAAAGCCAGAAGGTACGGGATGTTTTCTTCTTTGCAGTAAGTGACGGTTTTTCCAAGTGCCGCTCTGACTTCCTCTGCGGTCCCTACGCATTCAAATGGTTTGATACCCTCGAACCCGCAAAGTTCAAGAAATATCTTTTCAAGCGAGATGTCATTTAACAGATCGGCACCGAAGATCTTTACGAGATCATCTTTAGCTATAAAAGGTGAGAGGATAATGTATGTAAAAAGGCATTTTGGGCATTTCTTACACCAGATGTTCGTTTTACTTCCTGCGTTACAGCTTCTGAAAGAAAAATAGTGTCCTTTAAAACGAGAAAACAACTCAGCAATTTTGAGTTCGTGCAGTGGTCTAAGGAAACTGAAATAATTCAATGAAGGATGTACATATTTTGAGATATAGTCATGAAGTTCCTGTTCCGCTGCGAATGATTTGGAGTACTGATGGTTAACCTCTATGCCTGAAAATCTTACATTACCCTCGTTAGCGCTGTTTTCATTTGAAAGAACAATATTTTTTGTTCGGTTTATGAGTGCGGCGATCGATGAATTGAAAGAGAGAAGAGCTGAAAAAGGAGTGTGCCCGTTCAAAAATCCCTGACTGTTAAGTCTCAACAGAAGAGGGTCGATCTTTCTTGAAGCATGGAAATATTCACTGTAACCGGCATTCTTTACACTCTGAACCGATGCTTCGCGCGCATTTAGGATGAAAGGGATAGCGTCAGTATCTTTTAGAAGTTCAAGGGTAACAACAGAATCCTTGCCTCCGCCTACAGGTATCAGGCTCGAGTCAGTCATCGGCTGTTCCGAACGAGGGTAAATTTTACTACCCTCACTTACGATCATAAACAGGTTTTCACTGTCCGTTTCAATTCCGTTCTTATAGAGAAACTCTCCAAGGCCGTTAAAATATATTTTCTTCCAAAACGATATCTGTTCAGAATTAAGGCTGCCGGCTTTAATAACAATTCTCGGAGAGCAGCAGGCTTTATAGTAGCTGACGAGCTCTATCATTCCAAGGCTGAAAACGGCTGCGTCCAATCCTTCATCCGGAATAAAATCATCCGGACAGTTCTCGAAAATTGTTTCAGGCTCAAAAATAATGTCTTCCGACTGAACGAACCTGAATCTGATTTTTAAAGATCTTTTGTCAAATTCATAACTGAAACTTTCATATATGAATTCAGGATATTCTCTTCTCAGTTTTTCAAATAGTTTCATCGATCTGTCATTTATCGAATTTTTTATAGTCAGAACCAACAATTACTGTAAGATCGATATCAACCAGATCTTTATTGAGCTGCATGAGTATATTTTCGTTAGGAATGCCGACGGTTTGGGCGAGGTAGTTTGCGTATGAAAGATCTTCACTTCTGCTCAGGATTATTGTTTTATCATACTGTATCCTGGAATTTCCGGTTTCTCTGACATCAAAATTCATATCGCGAAGTTTATCCTTCCATTTGGCCGCAAGCCCGGGTATCCCGCACCCGTTCAGAACACTGATCCTGATATTTTTCGGGTCTATATTTTCAAACCTGCCTGATCCGTTAAGCCCTTCTTCAAGGGATTTACTTTCATTATAAATGCTGTTAGGATCTTCACGGAACATATCTTTTATCACATCTGAGTTCTTATAAAAAAGGAATACTGTCTGGACCAAAAGCAGAAAAAATATAAGCATCAGAATCGTGTCTGATGATTTTTTTTCAGGCCGGGCTGCAGTTTCTTTCTTTTTCTTGATCCTGGGCATTACTACTCTTCGTCAGTTAAATAATTACCGAAAGGGGTCCGGTTGAAAAAATAATCATTCTGATTAATGTTTCTGAAATCTATCCTCATACGGAAGCTTTCGGTAGGTTTATAATCCAGAGATGCGGACTTTAAATAGAAGTCCGTGGTCTGTTCATCCGGAGACTGAAAAGACGAATACGGCGTATAAGACATCCCCAGATCGAGCCTTAAGGTCAGCGGATCGGATATCCTGTATTTGAAGCCTGCGATATATTCGTTCAGCATGACAGAATTTGAACCGGAAGAATAGTATCCCATTGAAACTGAATGTGAAAGCGATATTTTTGACATGTCAAGAAAAGAGGTTGCCGAAGTGTTCATTAGTTTCAGTCTCGGGTCTGTCTGAATTCCGGTGTCTCTGAACTGAGCGGCAAGCACAGCGGTCATCATCATTACAGTTAATATTATTATCTTCATAACAGACTCCGTTATTTTTTATTTTCTGGATCTATTATACTTTCTGCAAGCTTAAGTTGTTCTACGGTGTTGATCCCTAGTATCTCGTTGTTGTCTTTGATCTTAAAAGTTCCCACTTTTGCATTTCTGTTCTTCAGTATTCCGATAACATCCGTCAGATAATATTCACGGCCGGCATTGTCGGAAGATATGTTCTTCAACGATAAGAAGAGTTCATCCTTATCAATTATATATACGCCGGAATTTATCTCTTTTATCTTTTTTTCTTCTTCCGAAGCATCTTTCTGTTCAACGATCCTTATAATTTCGCCGTTACTGTTTTTAACTATCCTGCCGTAACCGAAAGGGTCATCGAAATCCGTGGTCATTACTGTAGCAACTGCGCCTGAATTATTATGGTGCTCCCGGAATTTTTTCAATGTTTCAGGTTTAAGCAGAGGGACATCACCGCAGAGTATCAGAACATCGCCGGATGTGTCTTTCAAAACTTCTTCGGCCATCATAACAGCATGACCTGTTCCAAGCTGCTCTTTCTGAAGAACATATTTTACTCCGAGCCCCGATGTTGCCTCTTCGACGAGCTCGCTTTTATGTCCGGTGATCAGCCATATATCGTCAGAACCGGCCTTTTTTGCCTGATCGATCACAAATTTAACGAGTTCTTTACCATTGATCTTGTGGATCACCTTTGGAAGATCGGATTTCATTCTGGTGCCCTTGCCTGCTGCGAGTATAAGTGTGATAAGTTTTTTCATTAGTGGATATTTCCTTAATTTAAGATCAGATTATCGATAAGTCTGGTCGTTCCGAATCTTACCGCCGTCAGCATGACGATCTTTCTGCTGTCGATTTTGGAGACTTCCGTGAGATCATCCGCATTTCTGACTTCGATATATTCGATCCGGGCGAGTTTCTCTGAATTCACTATTTCCTGAGCGTAATTTATGATTTCGTCCGCTGTCTCGAATTTTGAAAGGTTTTGCCTGACCGATGATAAAGCTCTGAACAGAACAGGTGACGCTTTTCTTTCGGCCTCATTGAGGTATGAGTTCCTGCTGCTCATGGCAAGACCGTCATCTTCTCTTACGGTATCAACACCGATGATCTCAACAGGCACATTCAATTCTTTCACCATCTTTTTCAATATCACGAATTGCTGGTAGTCTTTTTTCCCGAAATATGCCTGGTCGCAACCCATAATATTAAAGAGTTTAAGGACAACTGTCGCAACTCCTCTAAAATGACCCGGTCTTGATCTTCCGCACAGAATATTTGTGATATCTCCAAGATCGACATAAGTTGAAAAATCTTCTGCATACATAACCTTTTCATCGGGTAAAAAAATTGCGTCAACTCCTATCGAATCAAGCTTTTCTATATCTCCCTGAATGTCTTTAGGATATCTTCCCAGATCCTCGTTTTCACCAAATTGAATAGGGTTAACGAATATCGAGTAAATAACGCAGTCGCATTCCTTCATTGCTTTTTTACCGAGTTCCAGATGACCCTCATGAAGTGCGCCCATTGTCGGTACGAAACCTATTCTTCTGTTCACGAGATTGTAAAGACTTGTAAAATCTTTAACTTCGGATATAGTTTTAAGTATCTTAGGCATAACATTCTCTCTAATAAGATTCTTTATCGTTCGGAAAATTACCGTTTCTAACATCTTTTATATATTCATCCACGGAATTTCTGATAACAGTGCTGAGATCGGCATATTTTCTTACAAACCTCAAACTAAGTTCAGAATCCATACCGAGAAGGTCGGTAATGACGAGTATCTGTCCGTCGCAGTGAGGCCCGGCTCCGATACCTATGGTCGGGATATTTAAGGATCCAGTTACTTCCCTGCCTAGTTCAGCCGGTATTTTTTCGAGAATAATTCCGCTAACTCCCGCTTTTTCCAGCATTAGAGCATCTTTTTTGAGAGTTTCGGCTTCTTCGTGCTGCTTAGCTCTAAGTTTGTAGCTGCCGAACTTGTTTATTGACTGGGGTGTCAGTCCGAGATGTCCGTAAACCGGTATTCCTGAATAGACGAGTTTTTCTATCACCGGAACAAGTTTTTCCCCACCTTCAAGTTTTACGGCGTTACAGCCTGATTCCTTAACTATCTTAAAAGCATTCTCGACTGCCTTTTCCACTGAAATCTGAAAGCTCCCGAAGGGCATGTCAGCTACAATGAGAGGATTTTCAGTTGAATCAACGACGATTTTTGTATGGTATATCATCTGATCAACAGTGACCGGTATTGTTGTTTTTTTGCCCTGAAAAACCATTCCCAGAGAATCACCGACAAGTATCATGTCCAGGGGAGTGGAGTCAATGATCTTTGAGAAATAAAAATCGTATGAGGTTAGAGCAGATATCTTTTCTCCCTTCGATTTATATCTCATCAGGTCTGTTACCGACAGTCTTTTGCCCATTGTCCCGTCCTGTAAGTTTTCTTATACGGAAAAATAAGCATATTTGACCCGGATTGCAAGGCAAGTTTTATAAAAGTTATGTTGACAATTTTGAAAAAAAATGTTAAATTTGCCTTCTCTTTCGGGAGAGTGGCTACAGTAGAAAATTGAAAAAGAAAGGAGCACAATGTCAAGAGTTATAGCCTTAATATTGTTGGCAGCAACACTATTACTTTTTTCACAGGACTGCGATAAATATAAGAAAGAAATCGATGTATTGATGCAAGAGTTCAATGAAGTCAAAGAGAAAATGTCCCAGCCCGGTATCACAAGAGATGAATACGACGACCTTTACTCTATATATACGATGACATGGGATGACATAGTGAAGCTGCAGAAAGAGCAGAAAAAATGCATCGAAAGTCAGAAAAAGATCATAACAGTAAAAGTTGAGCCAAAAAAAGTTGATGCTCCTTTGCCTAAGATTCACAATATAGCCTGGAATACAGACAGATTAAAGGTCAGGGAATCTCTCAGAAATATACAGGGAATGAAGATAGAGAATTCGGACGAGAGCATCCTTCAGTATAACGGCGGCAAGTTCATGAATTACGATGTTGAGAAATGGCAGTTCGATTTTACGAACAAAAAACTTTATGCGTGCCAGATAATCCTCAAAACCCCCAAAAACACAAATGCTCTAAAGCTTTACGAAAAAATAAGTGCGGATTTTAAAGAGAAATACGGAGAGCCGGCTTATGATAAGGATAAATTTCCTGCCGGGTATAAAGATGACAAGATAAAGCTTAACGCAATTAAGAATAAGACCGTCAGCATTTACAGACGCTGGCTTTTCAAGAACGATGATACTGTAAAGATTGGTTTTCATGACAACGGATCGGTTCTTATAACTTATCTTGTTGAGAAGCATTTCAAAAAAGCAAAATAGATTATTCCGGAAAAAAATAATTTTTCATTTCATATTTGATAATTATTTTGAATTATCACTTGCTTTTTAAAACATAAAAACTTAATTTTAGCGCCATGAAAAAATTTAGAATCTTCATATGCCTTTTTGCCGTGCTGTTTCTGACTTCATGCGTTAGAAAGGAAAAACTTAAGATCAGTGCGTCGTTTGACGAGTTCACGACACTGGTAAACATTACGCTTTTCGGGATAAGTCCAAATGATACTTCGAAGGCTGCAGATGCTATGGAAAAATCCAGGAACATTCTTTCTTATTTCAACAGGGAAATGAACTCCTACGACGAGAATTCATCGATTTCGGTTCTTAACCGCACGGTCCCGGGGAATAAAACACCCGTACCTGAAAGTTTAAGGGAAATACTTGAAGTATCCAGAAACATTCATGAATATACCGACGGGGCGTTCGATATTGCGATCCTGCCTCTTGCGGATCTGTGGAGAGAAAGCATAATCTCATCTAAGTCCGTACCTTCTTCAGCCGAAATTGAGAACATACTTCCTTTTTCAAGGCTTGACTGCTATATATTCGAAGATGATTCTGTGACTGTAAGAGATTCAAGATGCAGAATAGGACTGGCCGGCATAGCCAAAGGCTACGCCGTAGATTCTGTCGCCTCTTATCTTAACGGACAGGGATTTACTGATTTTATTGTAGAGGCCGGAGGGGATCTGACAGTCTTCTCGCCAAAGAAAAAAGCAGTAGGAATAAAACATCCGAGAAATGAAGGTAAACTTATAGATTCGATATATATTTCTTACGGATCGGTCGCATCTTCGGGAGACTACGAGAAATTCATAATCCATGACGGGCAGAGATATTCACACATAATCAACCCCGCGACCGGATACGGCATTTCAGACTGTATAGCTGCAACTGTTATATCGGAAAAAGCATATTTGAGCGATGCGTTCGCCACCGCAGCCGTTGTCATGGGCAAAGAAAGGGCAAGGACCCTCATAAAGGACAATAAACTTTCGGGCATAATCTACTTTTTAGATGAGAATGGTCAAGTCGCAAGCTACAAGATCAACATGTCGGCATATGAGAAAAATGAAACTGAGGGTATCCGATGATGGGCAGCAACCGTTATTTTGAAGTTGAGGCTGAAGTAGTAAGCTATAAGGTTGAATCTGAAGGCATAGTATCATGTCTTCTTGAATCTGAAAAGATAGTTTCAGGATTCAGACCGGGCCAGTTCATAACGGTTCAGGTTAACGCCGAAAGAACTTCAGTGCCGGTTTTAAGAAGACCTTTTGCGATCTCTTCGGTTGTCGGCGACAGGTTCGAGATAATATTTCATATTGTAGGAAGAGGCACTGATCTGCTTTACAGAAAGATCAAAGAAGGTAATACTCTGAGCATAATGGGTCCTCTTGGCAACGGATTTGATATTTCAGATACTTCAAAGAAAAAGCTTCTGATAGCCGGCGGAATAGGTATAGCACCTATAAAAAGTCTGTATGAATATTATTTAAAGAATAACATGCCTGTGACTCTTTTATGGGGAAACAGGAACGGATCGGGGTTTTTTGGAACTGACTGTTTTAAGCCGGAGAATTCAAATTTTATTAACTGCACAGACGACGGTTCGGTAGGTTTTAAAGGTAATGTTGTTGAGATGCTTAAGAATCTGTTAAGTTCAGGCAGCATCGGGACACTTGAAGACTATGATATCTTCGCGGTCGGCCCGGACCCGATGATGAGAGCAGTAAGCAGCTATCTCGAAAACATGAACCTCTCCTGTCAGGTTTCGCTTGAAACACCAATGGCGTGCGGAATGGGAGTCTGCCAGGGGTGCGCGGTCTCAAAAAAGGACGGAAGCGGGTATCTGCTCGTATGCAAGGACGGACCGGTTTTCAGATCGGATAAAATAATAATATGAACCGGATATAGATAAAAATGGAAGAAATTCAGAGAAAAATAATATTAAGCGGAATAAAACCCACAGGTCAGCTGACTGTAGGCAATTACATTGGTGCGATGAAGAATTTCGTTAAGCTTCAGGACGATTACGAAGCTTATTATATGGTGGTCGATCTTCATGCTCTGACTGTTCCTCAGGAGCCCAAAGATTTAAGACAAAAAACTCTTTCAATTATTGCCCAGTACATAGCTGTCGGTCTTGATCCGGAAATAAGCACGCTTTTCATTCAGTCCCATGTTACGGGACATACTGAACTTTCATGGATACTCGGATGCCTGACAGGGCTCGGTGAGCTGAGCAGGATGACGCAGTTCAAGGACAAATCTTCAAAACCCGGCGCAAATATAAACGCGGGGCTTTACACATATCCCATACTCATGGCTTCAGATATACTTCTTTACAACGCGGATTTCGTTCCCGTCGGAGAGGATCAGAAGCAGCATGTTGAGCTTACAAGAGATATTGCGATCAGGTTTAATCACAGATATTCGGATACTTTTACTGTTCCCGAGCCTGTAATACCTAAAACAGGTGCGAGAATAATGGATCTTCAGGATCCTTTGAGCAAGATGGGGAAGAGTGATTCCGGAGAAACAGGAAGAATAGCTCTGATAGATGATCCGAATGTGATCAGCAAAAGAATTAAAAGCGCTGTAACGGATTCAGGTACAGAGATAATTTTCTCGGATAAGGAAGAAAAAGCAGGAATCAGAAATCTTTTGACGATCTATTCAAATCTTACAGATACAGCAGTTCCGGAACTTGAGCAAAAGTATGCGGGAAAAGGCTATGGTGATTTCAAAAAAGATCTTGCTGAAATCGTTGTTGAAAGCCTCAGACCGATCAAAAGCACTCACGATGATCTTATGAAGAACAAAGACTATCTCGAATCAGTACTCAGGTCAGGCGCGGAAAAAGCTCAGGCAAAGGCATGGAAGATACTAAATAAAGTTTACAGAAAAGTCGGACTCGTTCAAATTAAAAGATAAATATCCGGAGGTTTGTTATGAATGAAAATATTTTCAGGGAATATGACATCAGAGGGGTTGTTGAAAGTGATTTCACAAATGAGACTGTTGTTAACATCGCAAAAGCATTCGCGACATATCTTTTAAGAGAAGATCTGAATAATTGTGTCATAGGTTTCGACGCGAGACTTTCTGCAGACTACCTTTTCTCAACTTTCGCAAATTCGCTCCGTGACTGCGGTATAGATGTTATCTGCATTGGACAATGCACTTCTCCGATGCTGTATTTCGCCCAGATACACCTTAACGCAGATTCGGCTGTAATGATAACCGGATCGCATAATCCTGCAGATATGAACGGGTTTAAAATGCTTACGAAAAACTCAGCTCTGTACGGTGATAAGATCCAGCAGTTAAAGAATACGATACTTAAAGGCGAGTACCTTTTGAGAGATCAGTCTAAGCCTGCAGGGACACTTCAGAATATTGATATGGAAGAGAGTTATCTCGGCTTTATGAAAGGAAATATAAAGATGGGCGGAAGAAAGCTTAAAGTTATAATTGACGGAGGGAACGGAACCGGCGGCGAGATCGCATCAGAGATAATAAGATATTTCGGACATGAAGTAACTGAGCTTTATACAAAACCTGACGGTAAATTCCCGAATCACCATCCCGACCCTACTGTTCCCGCTTATATGACAGATCTTCTTGATAAGGTTAAACAGACAGGCGCAGATCTCGGCATAGGATATGACGGTGATGCAGACAGGATCGGTGTAGTGACTGAAGAAGGGCGTCTCATCTTCGGGGACAGCCTCATGACAATTTACGCAGCTGAAATTCTTTCAAGAAAACCCGGCGC
Organism: Candidatus Delongbacteria bacterium; assembly: GCA_016938535.1. The sequence continues at coordinate 2,552 of JAFGUL010000040.1, read as the reverse complement.
AGTAATTGTCGGAGAGGTTAAATGCTCAAAAACAATGTATGACGAGATCGAAAGGCTCGGCGGGAACGGAATAATGTGGAAGGCCGGTCATTCACTGATAAAAGCAAAAATGAAAGAGGCTCAGGCTGAGCTAGGCGGAGAGGTCAGCGGCCATATCTTCTTCAAAGACAGATTCTTCGGTCACGACGACGCTCTTTACGCATCGTTGAGACTGCTTGAGATACTTTCAAACACAGATAAAACAGTTTCGGATCTTCTTTCTCACCTGCCTAAGATGATCATGACCCCCGAGATCAGGCTTGAAAGCGACGATGATAAGAAATTCGAGATCGTCAGGAGAGTAACGGATTATTTCAAGAAAGAAGGCTACAAGGTTGTTGATGTTGACGGGGTCAGAGTCATATTTGACGACGGATTCGGCTTAATAAGGGCTTCGAACACTCAGCCGGCACTTGTTCAGCGGTATGAAGCTTCATCTCAGGAACGACTTGAAGAAATTATGAACCTTATGCAAGTTAAACTTCGCGAAATTGAGGAGGCAATATAGCAGGATGCCGCTAAAGAACTGTAATATCGTATTATGGGTGATAATGCTCATAATCCCTTTCAGCTACGCACAGGAAAACAGCGGAACCTACGACCTGCATTCTTTGCTCAATCATGCGAACAAACTGGTAAGAGAAGGAAATTATCTAAACGCTTCATATTTCTACGAAAAAATATTTTTGTATTTAGATTCGGTTGAACAGAGTGATGATATTTCACGCACCGGTCTTGATTCACTTAAAGAAACAGCCGAAAACCATTTCAGTAATTTTGAAAACCTTGTAAATTCTCTGTGTATAAAGCTTGACAGGGAAGAAAAGCTCTTCATATATGATAAAAAAGATTTTGATCTTGATGGTTCAGGATCAGAAAAATTTGAATACTCAGCTTTTCCCGATAAAGAACTCATACTTGTAAAGAAATGGATAGAAAATTACAACACGAATTACAGAACGAGTTTTCAGGCATATCTTAACAGGTCCTTTGATTATATTGATGATGTAAGAAAAGTTTTCAGGCATTTCGGGCTGCCGGAGGAACTCGCCTATATTCCAATGGCGGAATCGGGTTATTCCCCCTTCGCTCACTCATTTGCTAAAGCGGCCGGTCTGTGGCAGTTCATACCTTCAACAGGAGCGGCTTTCGGTCTTGAAACGAACTGGTGGGAGGACGACCGGAAAAATGTGATAAAATCAACAGTAGCCGCCGCAAAACTTTATATGGGACTTTACAGGCAGTTTGAAGACTGGAATCTTGTTCTCTCGGCATATAATTGCGGACCGGGGAGAGTAAGAAGCGCTATCAGAAAAGATAATTCCGATAATTTCTGGAGGCTTATATCACTTCCTAAGGAAACGAGAGATTATGTTCCCAGGCTCAGAGCACTTATAACTATCGCAAAAGATCCGGTGAAGTACGGGTTTACAATAGAGAAAGAAACAGCTCTTCATGACACCGTCATGCTTGACAGCTGTGTAAGCCTGAATGTTATTGCACAATGCTCCGGGATAAGTTATGAGGAAATCAAAAAGCTCAATCCACATTTAAGGCAATGGCTGCTTCCGCCTTACGCGAAAAATTATCCTGTTATGATCCCTGCAGAATCAAAGATCAGTTTCAGAGAAAAGTTCTCCGGATTCACAAATAAGGAAAAATATCCTGTTACTGTATATGAAGCTGAAGAGAGTGACACTTTTAAAAAAATAGCGAAGAAATTCAAGATAAATATTACCGGGATCACTGATCTCAACAGCATCGCCGATAATGAGTTTCATAAAGGAGTTAAACTGAAAGTCATCGTGCCTCCCTCGGATCAGAAGTGGTTCACTGATTTTAACAACAGATACCTGACCTATTACGATGAGGAAGAGTATTTTCTTGAAGGAAGGAAGAAGGCTCATTACATAGTAAGAAATGGTGACAGCGTGTGGTCTATATCGAGAAAGTTCAATGTCAATCAGGCCAAACTAAGATCGTGGAACAGTATAGGTAAAAACAACCTGATCAAACCCGGTCAGAGACTGGTCGTATATTTATAAGGAAAACTAATTTTAACCAAGAGGAGAAAAAAATGGAATCAAAAGTGAAGAAGCTGACTAAGTTCGACATCATCAAGAGAGTGCACGAGATCACAGGTCTGTCCTACAAGGAGACTGGAAGCGTAATCAACAACACTATCGAAGTGATCAAGGAAAGTCTGAAAGAGGATTTTGTTATTGAATTGAGAGGGTTCGGGACATTCAAAGTCGCTGAAAGAGCTGCAAGGATCGCCTATAAGCCGAAAGGAAGAGAAAGACTCGAAATACCTGAGAAGAGAGTTCCTGTTTTTAAAGCCGTAAAAAGCCTTAAAGATAAAGTTAATAAAACTACCAAAAAATAAAGGAGGGCATCTATGCCGAGCGGAAAGAAAAGAAAAAGACACAAGATCAATACTCATAAAAGAAAGAAGAGATTGAGAAAAAACAGGCACAAAAAGAAGTAGGTTGAAAGCGGGAATTTTCCCGCTT
>JAFGUL010000239.1 GCA_016938535.1 Candidatus Delongbacteria bacterium | reverse complement strand
AGTATGCCTATCAGCTTTTCAGTGACTGCTTTTTCTTCATCGTTATTGTAGAAAACTACTGATTCGTACTGCGAACCGATGTCCGGTCCCTGACCTCCTTCCTGAGTGGGGTCGTGGATCTCGAAAAATTCTTTTGCGACTGTCTCGAAATCTATCGCTCTGTCATCATAAACCACCTCAACTGCCTCATAGTGTCCTGTCGTGCCTGTACAGACCTGTTTGTAAGTCGGATTAGGAACATGACCTCCCATGTAGCCTGAACTTACATCCAGAACGCCTTTCAGTTTTTCGAGATAGTATTCGACTCCCCAGAAGCAGCCCCCGGCGAAATAAGCTTTCTTTATGTTCTCTGCAGGTATAAAGTCCATTGAGATAGAGTTTACGCAGTGCCTGACATTCTTTTCCGTAAGGCCTTCTCCCTCGAACACATGACCGAGGTGTCCCCCGCAGTTCGCGCATGTTATCTCAATTCTTCTTCCGTCAGCATCTGTAGTTCTTTTTACAGCACCGGGAACTTCATCGTCAAATGCCGGCCATCCGCATCCTGAATCGAACTTGTCATCTGACCTGTAAAGCAGACTTCCGCACTGTCTGCATGTATAAACCCCATTATCGAAGAACTTATAATATTTTCCTGAGAACATAGGTTCAGTACCCTTGTTTAAAATAACTCTTTCCTCTGACGCAGAAAGTTTATTGTATTCTATGTTCATATCCCCTGTCTCCTTTTTTTCGCTGTAAAGAATTACCAGAAGTGCCAACGAAGCTATTATTGGAGCAATATACTTCATACCGCCTCCGCTTTTTCATGTAACTTAAGCAAAGTGAAAGCGTTTTTATATGACAAAAGCCGGAATTCCGGCTTCTGACCATATTTCAAAGAAAACTATCTGCCTACATATTCGCCGTTTCTTGTATCGATCTTAACAACATCGCCGATATGACAGAAAAGGGGAACCTGAGTTATTAGTCCTGTTTCCATTTTAGCTTCTTTTAAAACTTTTCCGCCTGTATTTCCCTGAACGGCAGGTTCTGTATATTCGATCTTAAGCTCTACTTGCTGAGGAAGCTCTATGGTAACCGGTTTTTCGTTGTATAGGAGAATGTCGATCACTTCCTCCTCTTTGAGGTAAAGTGCATTATCCCCAAGATATTCTTCGGTCAGTTCAAGCTGTTCATAAGTTTCCTCGTCCATGAAAACAAAAGCGTCGCCGTTCCTGTATGAGAACTGCATTTTTCTTCTGTCAAGCCTGATGTCCTCAAGTTTGTCGGTAGCTCTGAAAACCGTTTCCGAAACTGAACCTGTGTTCAGATTTTTTGTTTTCAGCTTCATTGTCGAGGCTGATCTTGCCCCTTTGTTGTACTCAGCTTTCGTCACAAGCAGAAGTTCGCCTGCCACCTTAAAAATATTTCCCGCTCTGAAATCAGATGCTTCTTTCATTTTTGCTCCTTTATTTCAATTTTTATCTTCATTTTTGCATATCGAGGAATTTTAATAAATTTTCGGTCAAATTGCAATTCTTAAATAAGTATCCTGAAAATAATTTAAACATTTTTTTAAGAGACTCCTGATTTTGCTGCATGAAACTGAATCGAACATCCTTAATTCCTACAGACCTGTCGTTGAATCTGATAAGATATTCCGAATAATGATCATAAATTTCAATTGACTCAAAGTACGGCCGGACAGTTTCAAGAAATGCTTTTACCTTGACCAGCTGATAGTTTTTTTCCTGATGGTATGCATGCCAGATGAACGGTTTTCCCGACAGACAGGCGCGCGCCCATGAATCTTCACCCCTGACAAAATTTAGATCTGAAACTTTGATCAGATCAGTATATTCATCCTGGTCAAGAAAATCCGACAGAACTATACTTAAGTTCTCATCCTGCAGTTCAAGCAGCGGTTCGATCGAGCTTCGGCTCTTTTCCCCGAAAACGACAACATTTGTTTTTCTGCCTGAGGATTTTATATCTGATATTAGATTTCGAAAATCGTGCTCGTAAGTAAAAACTGTCAGTAATAGCCCGTCATCCTTTAAACCGAATCTTTTCAGAAACACTGATCTTTTAAGTTCGGCCTCTTCATCAGAAAGCCTTGTGTCAAGGATCAGACCTCCCGAATTTCCATTAAAACCGGGCATGAAGAAATATTTTTTTGCACGCCTGCCGGTAAGGGATTCTTTTAAATGAACGCCTTCTATCCATTTCTCTGCGGAAAGATGATCAAGGTTTATTATCACACAGTCTGATTCCAGAGCTTTGTTGTAATACAATTCAGGTATGTGACAGGCAAAAGCCTCTATTACGGCCTGCGGGATCTGAAGTTCTTCTACGAACTTTTCAGTGATAACAGTATATGAAAGCAGACTGAAATCTCTGATGTACTGGATTTCCTTATCAGGTCCGATCTCTCCGTCTAAAGCTGCAAATGCGCTCAGGTCATTTGTAAAAATCCTTATCTCAGATCCGGGAAGTCTGCTTTTTAATGATCTTGCAAGCCTCAGACAAACTCCGGCGTCACCGAAATTATCTATAACATCGCAGAATATATCGATCGAACCGATCTTCAAACAACTTCCTTTTATTTTTACAGGCTTGAATAATAAGTTATTAAACTTTTTTCGGCAAATCATTTTATTTGCCAAATTTACTTAGTTTTGTTATTATCCTCAGATGAAATTTGTATTCGGGAGTCATAGTTGAAATCAAAATGTCTCATATTCTTCACGATCGGTATAGGGGACTCTTTGATGGTTACGCCCGTCATCGAAAAAATAAGCAGTTATGACGATATTGAATTCGACGCGCTTACTATCAGCCCGCAGGTTATGGATATCATGAAAAATTCTGGGAAATTCAGCGAGGTCCACATAATCCCTTTTTTGAAGAACAGTATCCGCGAGAATTTCGATCAGCTGATGGAGATCAGAAAGAATAAATACGATCTTTCCATACTCGTTTTCCCCTCGAATCATTTTAAATACCACCTTGTGCACTTTTTTATAGGCGCGAAAAAAAAATTCGGAATGTCATATACCGAGAAAAATTTCCCCGACCTTTCATTTCTGTCAGGCAAACTGCTCAAAGAGGACAGAACTCTTCATGCGATCGAACAGAATTTCAGACTTTTTGAATTTGCTCTCGGCAGAAAGATCGAAAGAACGGATAAAATGAGCATCAATCTGATAGACAGGGACAGAGAACTTGCAGACGATTTTATTAGAGAGCATTCTCTGGAGGGTAAGATCCTCGTAGGTCTTCATCCCGGAAGCGATACTTTTAAGAACATGATAAAAAAGAGATGGAGCGCGGAGAAATACGGTCAACTCATGAAATCATTTAAGGATAACAGCCGTATTCATTTTCTGCTTTTCGGCGGAAGGGACGAACGCGAACTCAATTCAAGCATAAGTATGATCTCGCCTGAGAATTCTACTGTTGTAAAAGGCTATCACTTTTTTCATTCGGCAGCTGTAATGGAAAGGTGTTCTGTTTTCATTTGCGGAGATACCGGCCTCATGCATACTGCTTCTGCGCTCAATATTCCGGTAATTGCCATTTTCGGCCCTACAAGCCCTGTTTACACGAAACCTCTGAACGAAGGCAGTGTTGTGATAAAAAAAGACCACGCCTGTATTCCCTGCTACGAATATTCGAGAACACCCCTTTTCTGCGATCAGGACAGACCTTACAAGTGTCTTGAGGATATAAGTGCGGATGAAATTAAAAACGAACTTGAAAATAAATTAAGTAACCTAAGGATAGAAAAATGAAAATTCTCGTTTTGAACTGCGGAAGTTCATCGATCAAATATCAGCTTTTCGACATGATCGACAAAAAAAGACTCGCTAAGGGAAATGTCCAGAAGATCGGCCTTATCGGAACATATATTGAGCATGAGAATGACAAAAATGTCAAGATCAGGATCGATAAGGAAATTGCGGATCATCAGAAAGGTATCGAGGAGATATTGAGACTGAATATCAATCCTGAATTCGGATCAATTGATAAATATGAAGAGATCAATGCCATCGGACACAGAGTCGTTCACGGCGGAGAAACTTTCAAAGATCACGCGCTGATCAATGATGATGTTATAAGGACAATAGAAACTCTAAGCAACCTTGCCCCGCTTCACAACCCTCAGAATGTCAAGGGTATAACTTCGGCCCAGCAGATACTCCCGAGAGTTCCTCAGGTCGCTGTTTTCGACACTGCTTTCCATCAGACAATGCCGGCTTATTCATTCATGTACCCTCTCCCTTACTCGTGCTATATTAAAGATAAGGTCAGAAGATACGGATTTCACGGGACCAGCCATTATTATGTATCAAGAATAGCTTATGAGGAGTATGGTATCGAAAAAGAAAATTCTAAAGTCATAACCTGCCATCTCGGCAACGGAGGTTCGATCGCGGCGATACTGAATGGCGAATCAATTGACACTTCGATGGGTATGACTCCGGTTGAAGGCCTGATGATGGGAACAAGGTCGGGAGATGTTGACGCAGGTGCTGTTCTTCACATAATGACCGCCGAAGAGCTCGGACTCCAGGAAATGAACAACCTGATAAATAAACAGAGCGGAATACTCGGCATTTCTGGAATTTCTTTTGACATGAGGGAGATCCAGCAGGCGATTAAGAAAGGCGGGGACAGGGCGAAACTGGCTTATGACATGTTTATTTACAGGATCAGAAAATATATAGGAGCTTATGCTGCCGCAATGAACGGAGTTGATGCGTTAATCTTTACAGGCGGTATCGGGGAGAACGATCCTGATGTCAGAAGGGATGTCTGCAAAGGATTTGATTATATCGGTCTTAAATTCGATGATTTTAAAAACGAGGATCTTAAAGGAAAACAGGAACTTCTTTCTGCTCCGAACTCGGAAGTCAAGGTGATGGTGATCCCGACCAACGAAGAACTTGTCATAGCCGAAGAAACATACAGGATAGCAAAAGAGTCTTAAAACAACTTGATTTATCTTATGATTTATCTTACATTTGCCACTTGCCGGGACCTGCACAATGGCGATTTCGGGAACGGGTCAGGACCTAACGGTAGCAGCCACACCGGAAAAGTCATGTGTTGCAGTAATCCCGGCTTTTTTATTTAAAGGTAGTTTTATGGAAATAATATTCATATCGATCGGAGATATTAATGGGATCGGTCAGGAACTGATCCTCAAGACAATACGAGGCTTTGACCCGTCGAACATTTACATAATTGTCGGCAACAGACGGATATTTGATGAAACGGCGACCGTTCTGGGATCAGTTGCAGAAGATATTTCGGATACCAGTGAGCAGGAGATCGTAAACCTGAGAGATCCCGGTATATATTTCCTTGATATTGACATTGAAGGTATCAGGCTGAATTTCGGGATCCCGGACTCTAAAGCCGGCCTGCTTGCGGGAACGGCGATAAAAAAAGCCGTTGAACTTGCAGAACTTCATAACGGCGCGGTCGTGACCGCTCCGATAAACAAATACTCTTTACATATGGGCGGCTTTTTTTATCCCGGTCATACTGAATTTATCGCGGAGATCCTTAATTCGAAAGAATATCTTATGATCTTGGACGGCGGAATAATTAAAGTAGCTCTCGTTACAACCCATCTCGCGATAAAAGATGTGGCAAAGAGCATGAACGGAAATCTCATATACGAAAAAGGAAGCATTCTTTACAGATCTCTCGTGCGTGACTACGGGATCTCAGAACCACGAATAACAGTCTGCTCTCTCAATCCCCACGCAAGCGACGGGGGACTTTTCGGAACGGAAGAAAAAGATATTATTATACCGGCTGTTGAAAAGCTCAATGCCGAGATTGCTGACGGAAAGGGTCATTTCACGATACCTCTCCCTGCAGACACAGCTTTCACAAGATCCTATCTTGATAAAACAGATGCATATCTTGTCATGTACCACGATCAGGGACTCATACCATTAAAGCTGCTTTCCTTTGGAAATGCCGTAAATTTTACAGCAGGTTTGCCTGTCGTGAGAACTTCTCCCGATCACGGTACTGCCTATGACATAGCCGGAAAAGGTATCGCAGAATCGGTAAGTTTTGAAAATGCTGTCAAAAAAGCTTTGTTCTTTTTGAATAACAGAAAGTTTTAGACCTCAGCGTCGCTAATCTTGAACATATCCTCCCTGCACTTGATCTCATTCGTTATCCTGACTCTGATCTTGTGGTGCCTGATATAGTCGTCTTTTACCTTGGAGAGAAACCTGTTGAGCTTATGCTGATATTCAAGCTGAGATGTAACTGTTGAAAAATTGAGATCGTTGTCGAGAGCTATCGTGTTCACATTATACTTTATGACCCCGAACTTCGTCGCGATAAAAACAATGTCAGCCTGCCCCTTTTTAACCAGATTATAGCCTACACTGACAATTTTGTTGTCAAACTGCGCATTCGTGCTGTCTTTGTTCGCAGGAATATCCTCGAATCCTATAATACCTTCCTTGTGACAGTATAGAATATCGGCCATATTTGATTTTAGTTTCATCGCAAGATTATAGGTCTGAGGACTTTTTTCGTACTGTTCGATCTGTTTTAAGATCTGATTCTTTATTATCATATGATTTATTTTGAGTTTGTTCGGTTCGTAATTGATCTGTGTATTGACACCAATTATGATATCTTCGTGGAATATCGAAGCATCATGTATCATTGCGACATTAAGTTCTTTCATTTTTAAATCCCGGTATTTTAAAACTGTCTTATTTTAAACAAATAATTGGATTTTTGCAACTGTTTTCTTTATTATTGCTGAGAAATTAACATAGGAAATTTATGATCGGTCAAAGAATAGGTTTAATAATATTTTCATTTTATATCCTGACGGGATGTTCAAAGAAAAAAATTACCGGAAATGAAGAATTCAGGATATTTGCTCTTTCACCCTCGCTCGTAGAAACTGTATTTTTTCTCGGTAAAGGCAAGAACATCACAGGCGCAAGTTCATACTGCTCATATCCCGAAGAAGCCCTGAAAATTCCCGTCGTTGCGAACATCTCAGATCTCAATATTGAATATACGATGAAAAATAAACCTGACATTGTCCTTCTTATGCCTTCTCAAACGGATATTAAAATAAAACTGACAGGACTTGGAATAAGGTCAGAGGTAGTAAGCCAGGAGAGCCTTGAAGATATTCTGAATTCATTTAAGGAAATAGGAGATCTGATCGGAGCATCTGAGAGGTCTGATACCGTTTCCGATTCTTTAAGGACAGAACTTGAGGGTTCCAGGTCTGAAAATAGCGGCAGGAGAATTCTTATTTCAGTCGGCAGAGAGTACGGCACCGAAGCAACCTACATTTATTCGACCGGAAGAACAGGCTTTCTTAACGATATAGTTGAGCTTTTAGGATATTCGAACGCTCTCGACACCGCGATCCCTTACCCGAAAATCGGTGCTGAAGCGATCATGACTTTAGACCCTGATATGATCTTAGATCTTGTATCATCGGGAGTAAATCTTACTGAACCTGAACTGCTTGCCGACTGGGAACTTTACGACAGCAGCTCTGCCTGGAAAAAAGGCAATATCATAGTCATAAAAGGTGATCATACCACCATTCCAGGACCGAGAATATTCGATCTTATAAAAGAGTTAAAAGAAAAGGGGCTCTGAAAAACAGAACCCCTTTTGAATAAATCTGAAGGAATGATCAGAACATAACCTTTGTGGTGACGCTGATAGTCTTGATAGTTTCTTCCTTTCCTTTTATCTCACCGTTTCCGTCCATGTCCTGGAAAGTGTATCTGTAATCAAAATAGATCGCTGTTCCTTCTGCAATGTTGTAGCCGAGAGTATATCCCATGACCGTACTCGGAGTTTTCCACTCCTTAAAATCCTCGACATTATTCTGCATGTAATATGCTTTTGCTTCAGCGAGCTTCGGTATCAGTTTCTCATTTATAGAGAATTCACCGGTCAGAGATTTAACTTTTTCGATAACACTGTCATCATAACCCGAAGTCATATCCTGATAGTTGGCTGAAAGCCTGAATATTCCCCAGCCGTCAAAATGCATTCCGACAAAATATCCGCTGAGAGCAGGCACAAAATCAAGAATATCCTGTTTTGTCCAGAAAGTTCCGGTGCCTGCATTATAGAAAGATCTTTCCATCTCGTAAGTCGGGTTAAAATAACCGAAGAGGAATTCGCCGTCAGTCTGCCTGTATTCGGCTCTGAAAATGAACGGTCCTGATTTTATCCTGAAGGCGGGAGCTGAAAATCCCCATCCGTACCCGTCGATCTGAGCCATCTGACCGTAAATATCTATCCTCGCAAATTCACCTTTGTAGATCGGATAGCCGATATCGAGTCCCCAGATCGAAAGAGAGGATGTTCTGTCTTTAAAGTTCTCAAGATCTTCTTTCTTAAGTCCGTCTATGATCCCGTAGGCAACAGCCTGATCTACAAATGCTGTATCGTTATCGGCTTCATCAAGGTAATAATCATAGTCAGTCGCATATTTTTCCTCTTCAGGATACCTGTCTATCTCATTCGGATAACCGTCATCGTCGTTATCTCTCAGACCGTTATACTCGTTCAGATCAGCGGCAAAAGTAGCTCCGACTGCAAGATCACCCCAGACCTTGTAGAACGCTCTAGTGCCTATCAGAAGACCGGGTTTGTCGGTAATAAGTTCTTTGTAGTTGTTCACGAGTAATTCGCCGCCGAACTTCTCTGTCTCAAAGCTCATTTCCATTCCGAGCCTCTTGTACGCAGGATACTCTATCATATTTGAGTATCCGTCAACGATTATGTTGTAGCCGAGATAGCTGTAATCCAGTCCGCCCAGTCTGATGTAAAACGGATCTCCCTTTCTTGCCCATCTCACATAGTAGATCTTGTCGAGATAATCCTCGAACTCGTCCCAGTCCTCTTTTCTTATGTTGCCCTCTTCATCGATCAGAAGCTGAATATCTACTCCGAAACCGAGCTTACCCAGCGGGATATCGAGCCTCATTCCCAACTGCTGGTAATTCTTTCCGTCAATTGTGACCCCGCCTATTACTGCTGTGCCGGTGTAGGATGTTTCTTCCGTACCTGTTTCGGGTACATTTGCGTTGTCCTCAGTCTGAGTGTCTTCGTCCTGAGCGTATAAAACCAGTGAAAACATAACTAAAAAGATCCATAATGCTTTTTTCATAAATCCTCCTGCTAAATTAATTTATATGTTGGTAATTCAACTGTGAATTTTGTTCCTTTTCCCGGTTCGCTTTCAACTGAGATCTTCCCTTTATTGAGATCCAGAAATTCTTTAACAAGGATAAGGCCGAGTCCTGTTCCTTTTTCATCTTTGGTGCCCGGAGTAGTAAAGGTCTGAGAAACATCGAAAAGCTTACTCATGTTTTCTTCGTCGATACCCATACCATCATCTTCGACGGAGAATTTTATTTTTTTTGCTGTGCATTTTGTGGAGATCTTGATCCTGCCTTCGTCGAAAGTAAACTTTATTGCGTTGGCTATCAAATTTCTCACAACCGTATCCACCATGTTCCTGTCAGCATCAACATAACAGTTTTTGCAGAATTTCGATGATATTTTTATATTCTTTGAATTTATGTTGTTTGCGAGAAGTTCAAGATTGTGTCCGGTAATTTCTTCCAGATCTACTTTTTCCGGCTGATAATCTATCTCTCCGGACTGGGTTTTGACCCATTCGAACAGGTTGTCCATAAGCTTTATAAGCCTCTCTGAAGAACCCAGGATCATATTAACATAATTTTTTCGCTTTACATCATCGAATTTGTCATAATATTTGCTCAGAAAAGTGGCTGTTGAGTGCATAGCGGTGAACGGGTTCAGCAGGTCGTGATGAATTATTCTGAAGAACTTGTCTTTTTTTGCATTCAGCATTGATAATTCTTCGGATTTTATCCTGTATAGATCCGATTCCCTTTCCTTTTTCTCGGTTTCATATTTTATCTGCATCTCGACGATCTTATTATGCGAATCTTCCGAAAGTATCTTATCCTTCAGCCCAATGTATTTTTTGTAATACTTAACCGCATTCTTATAATCTTTTTTCTTTTCGTAAGCCTCAAGAATCGTTGTATAAAAATGTATTATGTGATTATTTGAGTGAATTTCTTTGGCAAGGGTTTTACCTTCAAATGCCTTTTCGAGAGCTTTATCAAAGTTTCCGGCCGTCAGGTAATGAACTGCAATATTTGACAAAGCTGAAGCCATTCCTTTTTTGTAGCCGATCTTTTCGCTCTCTTTGTACGAATCCTGAAAATTCCTGAGCGATTTTTTCAGATCACCTTTAAATTTCCAAACCAGTCCGATATTATTAAGCTCCCTGCAGATCGCATGCCTGTTGTCGATTTCTTTATCTATCTTCAGTGACTTTTTAAAATATTTTAAAGCTTCATCGTAATCTTTGAGATTATTGTAAATTAGTCCCATATTGTTGTAAGTTGTTGATATACTTGCTTTATTGTCATGTTTCAGTTTGATATCGAGCGATTTCTTATAATAGTCGAGAGCTTTTTCAAATTTTTTGAGCCTGAAGAGAATTATCCCAATGTTATTTAAGCCGAAAGCGAGACTTTTTTCATCTTCCATTTCTTCAGCGACCTTTATGGAATCGAGAAAATAAGAGTGTGACTTTTCATAATCACATATATTGAAACTGGCATTTCCGAGAAGATTTAATGCTCCATATTTGCCTCTATGATAATTCAGCTTTGATGACCTTTTTAACAAACTGTTCGCACGGTCATGAATCTTTCTGTAATTTTTTTTACTGAAATTTCTCTGAAGTTCATCCTTTAAATCTTCGATCTCATTATCAATTTTATTGAATTCGGTATCCATTCAATGCTCCCCTGACCTTTAATTACACTGCAATATACTGATTTTTTTCCGGTTGCACAATAATTTGTGATTTAAGTTGACATTCGTCTGTCCGAAACTTACCTTTAGAAAAAAATTTTGGAGCCTGTATGATCGAAAATATTGTTAGAGCACTGATCTTCCGGGGTGAAAAGAACGAGATACTTGTCGCAAGACAGAAAGGGGCGGACTATACTTTTCTTCCGGGCGGTCATATCGAGTTCGGAGAGACTTCTAAACAGGCTCTTGACAGAGAGATCGTCGAGGAAATAGGAACGGAAGGGTTTATCGGAATACCTCTCTTTACTATCGAAAATCTTTTCACGGACGCTGATAATAAACCCTGCCACGAGATCGCGACTTACTTCACATACACATTCTATAAAAGATTTTACACAGAACCGGTTATTCCCGTTGAAGATCATCTTGAGATGTTCTGGGTTCATCTCGAAGACCTGCACCACTTTAACCTTATGCCGAAAATCCTTACAGAGCTGATAACTGAATTTGCGCACGGATCGGAAACTGAACATTTCATAACTGAAACAGAGAGCGGGATCAATTGAAAACAGTTACCGGACCGGACCATTATAAAGATCTTACCGAAGGGAATATCTGGAAAAACCTGATCGTTCTGTCTTTGCCTATCATGCTGTCGAACCTGCTTCAGACCTTCTATAATCTTACTGATACTTTCTGGCTGGGAAAAATGGATAACGGAACAGATGCGGTCGCAGTCGTAGGCATGGCATTCCCGCTTGTTTTCTTTATTTCCTCGTTCGGTATCGGATTCACCATTGCAGGCACATCGCTGACAGCCCAGTACAAAGGAGCTGGAAGAATAACCGAGATCAAGAAGATCTTTTCGCAATATGTTCTGCTTCTTGTCGTATCTACTGTATTTTTTATAATGATGTCTTTTACCGTCATTGATACTGTTCTTGAGCTCATTAATACTCCCGGACAGATCTTTGACGATGCGGCTTTATACTTGTCATATATCATCCCGAGCATGGTATTTGTTTTTGTAACTATGCTTTACCAGAGTTTCGCGCACGGATTCGGAGATACCGTTTCACCGATGAAGATCCAGCTTTTCGCTGTAGGAATTAATATAGTTATAGATCCTATACTGATCTTCGGCATAGACGGTTTTATACCTGCGATGGGAATAGAAGGGGCCGCAATAGCTACAGTTTTCGCTAAACTTGTTGCCGCTGTTCTTGCGGTCGTATATATTTTCAGAAAACTTCATGTGATCCTCCCGAAAATAAAGGAGATCATACCTGATTATCTGATCCTTAAACGAATAATAAAAATAAGTCTTCCTTCCTCTATCGGGATGTCGATGACTAGCTTCGGGTTCGTATTTCTGCAGGGCTTCGTGAATTCTTACGACACTGTCATAATGAGCGCTCACACAATCGGCAACAGGCTCACAAGCCTTTTTATGATGCCCGCTATGGGTTTAAGCAATGCATTAGCTTCAATTGTCGGACAGTGTCTCGGAGCGAAAAAAATTGAAAGAGCCAAAAAAAGTATAAAAGTAACATTTTTAACCGTGATCATCTTCCTTGCACCGATAAATATAATCATTTACTTTTTCGGCGGGCACCTGACTCAGTTCTTTGTGAACGACCCGGAAGTGATCTCAAAAGGCATCAGAATGTTCAAGATATTGAGCGTTGCATCTTTCTCGTTCAGTATAATCCATGTCTTTATGGGCACTTTTAACGGTTCTGGATTCACAAAATACAACATGGTATTCAACTCTTCAAGGTTATGGATATTCAGAATTCCTCTCGTTTATCTGATGTCCGGCAGACTCACCGATTATGCTTTTTTTGCTTCCCTTACATTTTTGCATCCTTTCTACGAGGCAATGGCTTACCCGCTCCGGGAACATCCCTACGAGGCATTATGGTGGTCAATGGTGATAAGTAATTTTATAACTTTTGCATGGGCTTATGCATTATACCTGAAAGGCAACTGGACTAAAGGCACGATCCATCATCCTGTCGATGTAATGAAGGAAACTTAGTACCTTATCAGTATGAAAAGATATATAGCTACGCTTATTACGAGAGCTGTGGATGAAAGAATAAGACTGATGACCGTTTCTTTCGATACGCTGTCGTTCGAGAATGACATCAGTTTGAAATACGCGCTGCTTGTAAGAAAGACCTGCTCATTATTTGCCTGTTCAAGCTCTTCTTTGGTCAGGATCACATTTTCAGACTGTTTCTTTTTGAGGACCGGTACGCTCTCTGAATGAAAATTGTCGTAGAACCAGTTGTTGAAATAAAGCTCAAAATCTCCTTTGGGGGCTTTACTTCCGAGATATTTCAGAGCTTCATTATAGGTTATGCCCCTGTTGAGCTGCTCGGCACCGTATTTCAGCACCTCTACATAGATGTTGGATGTTTTCATTTAATTTCTCCTTCGGCTTTATTCATTAAAATCTCTATAGCCAGATTTGCCTGCAGGTTCGAGACTATCGCCACCCTCGCAGAGCACAGACCCTCATCCGACGATGTCACACCGTCGCCGCAAAAATAGATATTACCGGTTTTTCTCACTTTTATAGTTTCAAAATGTCCGTAGCCTGATAGTCCGTTGCCGGAGATCACCGCCTTATCAGGATAAAGCGATGCCCATTCCTCTATCAGCCACTGCTTGCTTTCAGCTGTGTCAAAGGCTTCTATCATGATATCAGATCCCGAAAAAAGGTTTTGAACATCTTCTCTGCCGAGCTTTTTTTGATACGCTGTTACAGTGCATTCCGGATTTATCAGTTCAAGTCTGCGTTTTAGCGTCAAAACTTTTGATTTACCGATCTCGTCAACAAAAAAATACTGCCTGTTAAGATTCGATTCTTCTATAATATCAAAATCAGCGATGATCAGCCTGCCGATCCCTGCCCTGACAAGAGAAACGGCCACATTCGATCCTATACCGCCGCACCCGGCAATACCGATGACAGACCGGGACAACCTTTCGGTCATCCCGCTGACATTTCTATTGAAAAGTGTATTCATTTTACTTGTAAAGACAGATGTAGGATGAATCTTTTTCGACTTTGACCTTGAATTTTTTGTCGGCTTCAATGATCATGGTCTCGTTTGGACCGAAACTTTTCCATTCGTCCTCTCCGGGAAGAAGAACGGTCAGCTTGCCGCTGGTAACTGTAAGGAATTCTTTGGATGAAGTTCCGAACTCATAATCTCCCGCAGCCATAACACCGACTGTAGCCGGACATTCGCCGGTCTCGAAAGCAACGGACTTGACTTTGCCGTCAAAATATTCGTTCACTTTGAACATCTTAACCTCCGCTCATTAAATGTATAACGCTGACCTCTGCGCCCACAGGCACGAGACAGGTATCCCAGTTCTCTTTTTTTACGATAGTACCGTTAATTTTTATGACGAGCATCCTGAAGGTATAGTTCATGACGGTCAGTACATCCCTGACCGTCATTCCCTCATTCCACTCAACCGTATTTCCGTTAACGGTAATCGTGCTCATATTACTGATGCTTTGAAAGTATTTCTATTACTTCAGGAAGATCCATTCCGATCTCTTTCATATACTCGACCTTCGGAACACCGTTCTTTGTCCATCCTCTTCTCAGATAAACTGCATCAAGAAGCTGCTCATAGCGGTCTTCTCTGTATTTTCTCGTGATAGCGATCTTTTCTTCAACTGATTTTCCTGCAGGATCGACCCCGATCTCTTCCTTCATCTTCTTGTCATAGAAATCTTCCATGCTCTTGTATTCTTCCGCAGTAACAGGACCTGCAGCTCTGTAAGGCTGTGCATCATGCTTTCTTAATCCGTAGCCTCTTCTGATATTGAAAGTTCTCTGGAAGTTATAAACTCTTTCCGACTGACGGATAAGTTCGTGCTTATCAATATTACTTCCGGTCACAGCGTTGAATATAGTAACATAGTTGTCAAGATGCTCGGGTACTTTTGCAGGTTCGTCAGTTTCAGCATTGCCTTCAGGCTCTACATCGTTCCATGGAAGTTTGCAGAGTCCGTTAAGTCCGAACCATGTTCTGAACATCGGGAAATAATGCAGTGCTTCAGCTTTATCTTCGAAAGACGGGATCTGTTTGTTCACCATGTCCATGAAGATCAGCCATGCTTCATCATGCTGAGGGCCCTTGTTCGTCATTGCGTATCCTCCCTGCTGAGCAAGAGATTCTTTGGAAACATACTGAGAGTACTCAAGACCCTTGTTCTCCATTCCGATATCGTTCATGAAGTTCATATCAGCACCGTAATTTGCCGCAAAATATTTCTTCATTCCGCGGACTCCGAGACCTGCGATCTTTCCGAAACCTTCGCCTCTTGCCATCTGGTGGATCAGTTCGAATGCGGCATCAATATTACCGAATTTAAGTTCGATCCCGCCTGAGTGCTCTTTTGTGATTATTCCGTTCTCGTAGCATTCCATAGCGAAAGCTGTCATAGTTCCATAAGATATGGTGTCAATTCCATAAGTATCACAGTAGAAGTTGAGTTCAATGATCGCGTCGGGATCGAAGATACCCATGTTCGAACCTACTCCTGCGGCCGTCTCGTATTCCGGCCCGTCAACTGTGACTTTCTGTCCCTTGTAAGGTCCGGTTTTCAGTTCGAAATTGTCAACACCCTTGCAGCAGTTCATGGTACAGCCTATCCAGCAGCCGTCATTCATACCCTGAGTGAATTTACTGTTCCAGACCCTTGAATGAATATTGTCGGCGTCTTTGTGCGAACCGTACTTGAAGTTATATGTCGGAAGAAGGTTGTAATCGTTCATTATGTTAACAAGATGCGCTGTACCCTCCTGTTTCATTCTGCACTGATGCGGATCAAGTTCCTTCATCTCTTTAGCGAACCGCGCTCCTCTTTCTTTTATTGCCTCCATATCAGCCACATGATTCGGGTCCTGTGTAATTCCCGCCGACTTTACAACAACTGCTTTTATCTTTTTGTCCCTTAATACAGTTCCGATACCGCCTCTTCCTGCCTGTTTAAGTCTGCAAAGCTTCCTCTTAATATCATACCAGCTGAAATTGAGCATCCCGATCATTGTATTCTCTGCGGCGTGACCTGCCGAAACCACAGATACATTCTTCATGTCCCTCGGGTCTGAGCTCTCTGAATACATTTCAGTAAGCTGCTCGGCCAGCACATGACTGTCTATAGCTTCCGCCGGGGCCTCTTCAATGCTTATTCTGTTGTTCACGCCGTCAATTAAGATTATTACATCATTTTTTGCTTTTCCCTGTATCTCGAGCGCATCAAATCCTGAGAATTTCAGGAACGGGCCGAAATATCCGCCGACATTACTGTCAATTACGATATCTGTCATAGGTGATATTGATACTACGAGAGATTTTCCCGCTCCGGCATACTGCGTGATACCTGCAATCGGTCCCGGGCTAATGATGATCTCGTTCTCGTTGTCGTTCCACTTTGTTTCTGGTTTAGTCGCATCCCATAACAGTCTGAGACCGTAACCTTTTCCGCCTATGAATTTTTTCTTCATTTCTTCGGGAACGGTTTTCACCTTAACGGTGTTATCGTCAAGATTTATGTACAGAATTCTGTCAGTATATCCTCTGTACAGTTCTTTCGGCTCGTAGATCATTTCTTTAAGCAGTTTGTGCTTTGATTTCAGATCGTTTACATCCATTTTTGTCTCCCTTGTTTTATTTTCAGTTGTGTGTTTTTCACTATTTCCCGTATCCGTTATATGCAGTATTACAAGATAAATAATCAAACCATATAATTCAAGTATTAAAATTACGGCAATTTTTACTTGTTTTTAGTTTCTCGTTTCTTTATATTTAATGACTTGTTCAAATGAGGCTAAAGCAATGAATAAATTCTATGCTCTGATCATTTCGCTCTTTCTAATATCAACTACCGGATGTGTTTACTTCACTTCGATACCTGCCGAAGAGCAAAAAGATACCGGATTCGTTCCTGTTGTCGGTTATGAATCCCTTCATTTCTTTTCTTCGGGTAAGGACGGACTGTCAAAACCGCTGAGGGTTTACTCTGACAGTTTCGGAATAAATTCAGCTGACTGGATATGGTATGAGCTCATCATAAAAAATGATTCAGAGAGTGACGGGAAAATTCTTTTCGGCGAAGTATGGAGCGACGGGAACGGAAATGTGATCTCAAGAACCGATAAAGAAATGGTACTGAGAACGAAGGATGATTTCCTTGAATATACTGCGGGTATAAAAACAGACTGGAAAAAGGGCTACTATGAATTGAATCTTTTCGTTGACAGCCTGAAGATCGCAGGGAAGGAATTTCAAATAGTTAATTAAAATAAATTTCAAAGGAGTCAGACAATGGCTAAGAAACAAGTTTACGGTCTAAAAGCGACAAGAGGCCTCTGCCCGGTATGCGGAGAACAGATTCAGATCGTCAAGATCGTCAAGCCGTTTTTATCGGCAGCCAACACACACAAATTCAGCGAGAATGTTGTCAAGGCCTGCAAATGCCCCGACAAAACAATGGATTCTTATCTGAAACAGTAAGTGTCCGAAAGGGCACTTTTTTTTACAAAAAATTTAAGGCAGGGAGAGAATAATGCGCACTGAAGCCTGTGAGATGTGGAAAAAATATTCTGAGCTTTTTGACAAAAATGTCTCCGTAGCGGGATGGGTCAGAACTCTCAGAAGTTCAAAGACATTCGGTTTTATCGAACTTAACGACGGAACTACATTCAAAAATATACAGATCGTTTTCGATGAGAATCTTCCGAACTTCAATGAACTGACAAAGATCTCAACAGGTTCTTCTCTTCAAATCGAAGGAAAGCTGATAAAATCTCCCGGCGACAAACAGCCTTTTGAGATACAGGCATCTTCAATAGAGATCATAGGGCTTTGCGATCCTGATTTTCCTCTGCAGAAAAAAAGACATTCGGTCGAGTATTTAAGGACGATCGCTCACTTAAGGCCGAGAACAAACCTTTACAAGGCTGTTTTCAGAGTAAGGAGCCTTCTCGCTTTCGCTATCCACAAATTCTTTACCGAAAGGAATTTCGTTTATGTTCATACACCGATAATTACGGGAAGCGACTGCGAAGGTGCGGGTGAAATGTTCTCCGTGACTACTCTTGATCCGGAAAAGATCCCGAGAACAGAAGACGGAAAGATCGACTACTCAAAAGACTTTTTCGGGAAACAAACCAGCCTGACCGTAAGCGGTCAGCTCAATGTGGAGAATTTCTGCATGTCTTTCGGCAAGGTTTATACCTTCGGACCGACTTTCAGAGCCGAAAGATCCAACACACAAAGGCATGCGTCCGAGTTCTGGATGATCGAGCCCGAGATTGCTTTCTCCGACCTTAACGATGACATGGACATGGCGGAAGATATGATGAAATACATCATTTCGTATGTTCTTGAAAATGCTCCCGACGAAATGGCTTTTTTCAACCAGTGGGTTGACAAGACACTGCTCGAGAGACTGAACTTTCTTGTAAATTCAGACTTCGGAAGAGTTACATATACCGAGGCAATGGAAGAGCTTGTGAGATCCGGCCAGAAATTCGAGTTCAAACCTGAATGGGGAAAAGACCTTCAGACCGAGCACGAAAAATATCTTACAGAGCATGTATATAAAAAACCAGTATTTGTTACGGACTATCCGAAGGACATCAAGGCTTTTTACATGAGAATGAACGATGACGGCAAAACTGTTGCCGCAATGGATCTTCTCGTTCCCGGCGTAGGCGAAATTATCGGAGGAAGCCAGAGGGAAGAAAGGCTCGAATACTTAGAAAAAAGGATCGCCGAAATGGGTCTGAACAAAGAGGATTACTGGTGGTATCTCGAACTCAGAAAGTTCGGAACGAACAAACATTGCGGATTCGGACTTGGATTTGAGAGAGCTGTTATGTATATTACAGGTGTTGAGAACATAAAAGATGTAATCCCGTTCCCGAGAACACCTAAAAACGCGGAATTTTAATTTTTTTTTGGAGATAATGAAAATGCTGAAGAAAATACATCACATAGGAATCGCTGTAAAGGACCTGAAGGCTGCGGCAGAAAAATATGTTGCGATCACCGGAGAGAAAGATTACGAAACGGAATATGTACCTGAGCAGGATGTTGAAGTGGCTATGTTCCATGTTGGCGAAAGCAGGATCGAGCTCCTTCAGGGGAAGTCTGAAAATTCTCCGATATCGAAATTTCTGGAAAAGAACAGGGAAGGTCTGCATCACATTGCCTATGAAGTTGATGATATTGAAGCCGCTCTCGAAGAACTCAAGTCTCAGGGTTTTATGCTTATTGATGAAAAACCGAGAATGGGGGCGGGCGGAATGAAGATAGCGTTTGTTCACCCTAAATCCACCAACGGCGTTCTTACCGAATTATCTCAAATTTAGATAAACGGAATAAACCACGGGAGGTTTTCATGATCGAACAACTCAAAAAAACCCGGCTATTTGAAGGTCTTGACGAAAGCGTTCTCAAAAAAATTGCCGCTTTTTCAAAGCTGGAAAAATTAAAACCGAACGAAACTCTCATCCATGAGGATACAGTGGATAATTTTGATCTTTTCATTGTTGTTAAAGGAAGGGTCAAGATCTTCGTTTCATCAAAATTCTTTGCCGACGACCGAGAAGAGAGCAAGACTATCTGCACGATCAATCAGGGTGAGATCTTCGGAGAAATGTCCTGCATAGTAAAAAAACGCAGAACCGCTTCTGCCGTGACCATGGGAGATGTTGAGATCATCAGAATAGACGGTCATAAATTCAACGAACTGATAGAAAAAGACAAGAAAGCGGGTTTTGATATTCTTAAAAAACTTTATGAACTCCTCTATGACCGTATCGAGAATTCAAATTTTATGCTCCGGAACTTCCTGATCTAAACTTATATATTCAGGAACAAAACGCACTTGATAAAAGTAAAATTCGCGCAATATTTTATGTGGAGAATTACGGAATGAGGCTTAAGACCGTTTACATATTGCTGATCTTTGCAGCTTTGTTCAGTTCGCTCTATCCGCAGAAGTCCGTGAAAATGAGCGCTTCGGCGGTTGACATCTTTAAGACCGATGCTTTTGATATCGAGATAACTCTTGAAAATTTCGATTCCGATGTATCAATTCAGTATCCTGATTTTAAGGATCTTGTGAAAATTTCGGGTCCCTATCAGTCATCCAGAACTTCAATAATAAACGGTGCAGCTACAAAATCGATCACTCTTACCTACAGATTCTCGCCAAAAATAACGGGTGTAATTACAGTTGAACCTGCTGTAGTTAAAGAAGGCGGTAAAGAATACCGATCACAGGAACTCAGGATCACCGTTCATGAAGAGGGTCAGAACGCCGGTGCAAGATCAAGAGATATGTTCATTTTGTCTAAAGTCAGCTCTAATGATGTTTATGTAGGTGAAATGGTCAGGATCGATTACACTCTATACATAAAGCCTGAGATCAAACTCAGCATCCCTTCTATAGCTTCGGAACCGAAATTCACTAATTTTCTCAAAGAGAGAATAGATATACCGAACGATGAGCTCAGAACACTCGTTCAAACGATCCGAAACGGTGTTAAATACAATACTCTGCCGGTCGCAAGCTACTGGATAAGCCCGACTTCAGCCGGTGAAAGGAACATTGAGTCACTTACTGTTATCGTACCTGTCGAAGTGAGGACCAAAAGAAGGAACACTTCAAATTTTTTCAATGACCCGTTCTTTGACGATGACCTTTTCTCGACCTTCAGAAATTATTCCGAAAAAACAGTTCTGTCAGAAGATATAAAGATCAATGTTAAGCCTCTTCCCGATGAGGGAAAACCGGCTGACTTTACGGGGACTGTGGGGACTTTCAAGATCAATTCATATCTTGATAACGACTCCGTTTCTGTCAATGAAGCTGTGAATTTCAAGATAACGGTCTCGGGAACGGGCAATCTGAACGACATTAATGAACTGAAACCCGAATTTCCTGCTGATCTTGAAGTTTACGATCCCAAAAGAACTGTGATACTTGAACCTGATAAAAAAAACAGTGGAAAAGTTATATTTGAATATCTTTTACTGCCCCGTAATCCTGGAAAACATAAGATAAATGATATATCCTTTTCGTATTTTGATATAGGATCAAAAAAATATAAAACTGTTTCAGCGGCAGGCCGGATTATAACAGCAACAGGTTCGGATACAAACGGCTTTGTTACAGCAAGAAATTCAGGCTCTGCAAGAAGAAATATCGAGGTACTTGCCAGCGATATCAGATACATCAAAAAAGATCCCGGCGATATCTATCCTGTTACTCATAAATATTTCGAACCCCTCAAATTCACGATCTCAATATTATCAGCATTTTCGCTTATTCTGATATCTTTTATACTGAGTGTTTATGTGTTAAAGAACCGGGGCAACACTGCCGCTGCAAGGAGAAGAAAAGCTGCGAAGAATGCGAAAAAAAGATTAAAGAAATGCTATTCATCACTTGATTCGGGAGATATCACACAGTATTATAAGGATCTTGATGAAGCTCTCCTGAAATTCATAGCGGATAAACTGAATATAAGTCATGCAGGAATAATCACAGATGAGGTTTCTGAAGCACTGAGGATGGAAAATGTTGAAGATGATATAATCATAAATATGGAAGAACTTCTAAGCAAATCCGCTTCGATACAGTTTGCTCCTTCAAAACCCGGTTCTGAGGAAATGAAAAATGACCTTGAAAAAGCAAAAGATCTTATGACCAAACTGAACGAGAGGCTGAAATGAAAAGATTTTTTAATATCGCATATATTTTTCTTGCTCTACTGATCCCGATCCTGGTATTGAACGCCTCCCCTCATACGGACTTTCACGAAGCTAATTCATTTTATGAAAAGGGGGAATTTGAAAAAGCAGCAGATCTGTACCGGAAGATAATTGACGGGGGTTACGAAAGCGGAGAGATCTATTATAATCTCGGAAATACACATTACAAACTTGGGAACATAGCCGAAACGATAGTTTTCTACGAAAGAGCATTGAAACTCGCTCCTGATGACCGTGATGTGACCGAAAACCTCAAGATAGCAAAATTTTCACTTATCGATAAAACTGAAGAAGAAACAATTGCTCCATTTTTCACTCTATATAATAATGTAAGGGATTTATTTAATATTCACTCCGTTAAAACCGCTTTTTACTCAATGCTGTTTATTTTTGCTGTACTAATTTCAACTTATATTCTGCTCAGAAATACAATTTTACAAAAAACTCTGTTCTATATTTGCCTGATCAGCCTTGCCGGACTTTTTTTGACCTCTTATTTATACTATGATATTCACAGGATATATTTTTCGAGATCCGGCGTCATTTCCGAATTCAAAGTTTCGGTGCTTTCATCTCCTGACGACAATATTTCAAGTGAACTCTTTTTTCTGCATCAGGGCACAAAAGCTGATATCATCCGTTCAAATGAGAACTGGTACGAAATAGAGCTCGACAGCGAAAAGCGGGGATGGATCAGAAAGGATCAGATGATCGAGATATAAAAAAAGCCGGCAGTTTGAGCCGGCTTTTTTTATAGAGTTTATTTCAACTTACTTCGCGTTATCTGAAGTTATGTAGTAGAAATATTT
>JAFGUL010000238.1 GCA_016938535.1 Candidatus Delongbacteria bacterium | reverse complement strand
GGGGGTTTCTTTAGGCTGTTTTGTATCGAGATCTTTAATAAGATATCTTTTTTTGAGGATCACCAGGGCGTTCTCTGAAAATTCGATTTCGGGAAATCTGTCATCGGGATTTTCGAACTGGTCTTTTGTCTTTACTGCTTTTTTTGTTTTTTCGGTCATAGTCTCATCTCCAGTAGGGTTATTCAAAATTGTATTTAGCCTGCAATTAAGTCAGTACTCCAATATAACACCTTCGAACAAAACTTGTCAAGCGCTTTTTTGCAAAAAACACAATATATTGTGGTATCTGCTTTTTTACAACACTATATAATGTGGTTTATGACTGCAGGCAATGTTCTTTTTCTGTTTTCAGTTCAGAAAACGCTCTCTCATATATTTCTAATAATTGGTAAAATATGGAATTTAAAGGGCTGTCTGAACATTGAATTGGAAAATCACTTCATATCTTCTCTTGTAAAAATAACGGAGAATCATTATCTTTATGGCCTGTTAAAAACCGGAGATATTATGAAGCACGAAAAGATACTGATACTCGATTTTGGAAGCCAGTATAATCAGCTTATAGCCAGGAGGATCAGAGAGAACAGCGTTTACTGCGAACTTAAACCTTTCTACACACCTATAGAGGATATAAAGAAATTCGATCCTAAAGGGATTATTTTTTCGGGAGGGCCGAATTCAGTCTACGCTTTAAACTCGCCAGATGTGCCGGATGAAATATTTAAACTTGGAGTACCGGTTCTCGGTATCTGTTACGGAATGCAGCTGATCACAAAAAAACTCGGCGGAAAAGTAGAAAGAAGCACTGAACAGGAATTCGGTTTCGCCGAAGTTAATCTGACAGCGGACGATCCCGTTTTTTCAGGAGTAGTGAAGCCCAAGAAGAACTGGAAGGTCTGGATGAGCCACGGCGACAAGGTAGTAAAAATTCCAAAAGGTTTTGAGAGCATAGGATTCAGTGACAACACTCCCGCCGCGGTCATCAGGAACAAAAAGGCGAACATTTACGGCGTCCAGTTCCATCCTGAGGTCAACCATACTGAGAACGGCGGAAAATTTCTGGACAATTTCGTAAAAAAGATCTGCGGCTGCAGAGGCGACTGGACTGCATCGAACTTTATTGAAGAGGGAATTGAAAAGATCAAGAAAACTGTCGGTAACAAGAAAGTCGTACTCGGATTTTCAGGCGGGGTGGATTCCTCGGTCGCGGCTCTTCTTCTTCATAAAGCTATAGGTAAGAACCTCATAAACGTATTCGTGGATAACGGACTTCTGAGGCTCAACGAAAGAGAAAAAGTAATAAAGACATTTAAAGAAAAACTCGGACTTAACCTTATCGTGGCAGATGCTGAAGAGCAATTCCTGAACGCGCTCAAAGGAATTAAAGAACCCGAGAGAAAGAGAAAGATCATAGGCCGTGAGTTCATTGAGGTATTCCAGGCGGAGATTGACAAAATAAAGAAGAAGGAAGGCTCCTCTGTCGAATATCTTGCGCAGGGAACGATATATCCTGACGTTATAGAATCCGTAAGCGCTAAAGGCGGACCGTCGGCGACGATAAAGTCTCACCACAACGTCGGAGGATTACCCAAAGAGATGAAGCTTAAGGTGATCGAACCTTTGAGAGACCTTTTTAAAGACGAGGTAAGAAGGGTGGGACACGAGCTGGGCCTTCACGACAGGATCATAAAAAGGCATCCTTTCCCCGGACCCGGACTGGGCGTCAGGGTGATCGGCAGCATAACAAAGAAGAAACTCGACATTTTAAGACAGGCGGACGACATTTACATATCAGAGATAGAGAAAGCCGGAATTTACGATGAGATCGGTCAGGCTTTCGCGGTATTTCTCCCCGTAAAAACGGTCGGCGTGATGGGTGACGAGAGAACTTACGACAATGTGATAGCCTTAAGAGCGGTGAGAACGATAGATTTTATGACGGCGGACTGCTATCCTTTCACTCACGAATTCCTTTCCAGAGTATCTACGAGGATAATAAATGAGGTAAGGGGCGTCAACAGGGTTGTTTACGATATCAGCACAAAACCGCCCTCTACGATAGAATGGGAATAAATTTTATTCTAATTTTTTTATTGATTTATTCTGTTTAAG
>JAFGUL010000237.1 GCA_016938535.1 Candidatus Delongbacteria bacterium | reverse complement strand
GGTGCTGTTTTTCAGATGGGTCAGGGAGCAGAGATAATTGTAAGCGGTAATGGTAGTCTTAAAGCTGACGGTGTATCTCTAGCTTATGCGGGTGATGAAGGAGGTAAATGGCTAGGTATAAACTGTAAAGCTGAAAGTTCTATTGATCTTAATAATGTTCATATCACTAACGCCGTTACCGGAGTAAGAGGCTTCTATAATCATAAATTCGAAGTGACTAACTGTATCATGGAGAATTGCGATAACGGAATCGAGACCATTGAGCTTACAGAAAATGTATACTATAACATTACTGGAAATACTTTAACCGGAACAAAGTCCGGGACCGGAGTATCGATCTTTGGTTCGAATGGTAAATTCAGAGAAAATAATATCACATTTTTTTATGTGGGAGCGAATTTTACTAACTGCTCTCCGGAGATAGTAAAAAACACAATAGAGTATAATAAAGCGTATGGAATACTGATAAGCGGACAGAATGCAATACCTCAGCTGATAAACACTGATTTGAATCAGGTATATAACGAGCTGAATAATACAATCGCGAACAACGGAAATACAACGCTTGGATCACTTATCTTCCCGAGCAGCCAGATAGGTATCAGACCATATTCAAGTGTATATATGCAGAACGGACACAACAATGTCTATCGCGGTGAATTTAATATACCTCCCGCACTTCCCTGCATTTCTATTGAAAACAAAGTATCCTCGATGACCAGTGTCGTGATCAATGCGCAAAATAACTACTGGGGTTCTTACGATGTTACTGATGAGTTCTTTGACGGTCCTACACAGTATACGTTAATTTACGAACCGTATTCTAAGAATATTTATTCTACCGGCGGTTCAGAACCTTCAAATTCTCAGTCATATCAGACTCCAGAGAATAATATTCTTACGAACGCTATGAGAATGGAAGCTGAAGAGAAATACAGAGCGGCTATTAATTTATATGAACTTGTGATAAAGAAATATGTAGATACTCCTGAATACTATGTAGCTATGTCAAGGCTTCCCTACCTTTATTCTTTGCTGGAGGAAGACAGCGGTAAACTGATATCGTTGTATGATCAGGCTCATGAATCTCAGAACACGACGAATAAGAAATTCTTCAAGTCAATGAAGGTAGAAACGTATATCAGAATAAATAAGCATGAGGATGCGATAACTGTGGCTGAAGAAATGAAAGCCGATGCTGAATCAGAAGAAGAGATTATTCTTGCAGATATAAATATAACTATAGCAAAACTTCTTATGAACAGCAAAGGAAAGAACGAAGCAGAAGTGAACGATCTAAGAACATTAATTGCAAATCTTATGGAAAGTGAAGATAAAGGATATACAGAAGTTTATGAGAACGTATTACCTCAGACACATAAGTTATATCAGAACTATCCGAATCCGTTTAACCCTGTCACACAGATAAAGTATGACCTCTCAAAAACCGCAAACGTTAAATTAAGTGTTTATAATATTTACGGGCAATTGATATCTGTGCTTGCAAACAGCAAAAAGCATGCGGGATGCCACACAATAGAATTTAACGGCAGTAACCTTAATTCAGGAATATATTATTATACTCTTGAAATTGACGGCTTAGTAATTACAAAAAAGATGGCATTGATTAAGTAGTTTTGTTTGCTTCTTTGCAATTTATGAAGCCCGGATCAACCGGGCTTTTTTATTTTTGTCGGCAAATTCGGACAATTCGTCAGATTTCGTTTGATTTAATCTCTTTCATTCTTTATTATTTAAGACATTAAGAATTAACATTACCGGAGGTATAGATGGACCATATTGAAGTAGCTCTCGATCACGCGCAGAGCCTTGGTGCCGAATATGCTGATATCAGAATTCAGAAAACGAGAAAAGAAACGATCTACCTGATCGATCTGAGTCTGAAGAACACCAGCATGAACACCGAACACGGCTACGGCATAAGAGTGATGAAGAACGGCGCATGGGGTTTCGCCCATTCCAACATTTTTACGAAAGACGAAGTAAAAAAGACTGTCGAAGAGGCAGTAAAAGTGGCTGAGCTGTCTGCAAAGATCAGAAAAGGAAAAGGTCTTACACTTGCTCCTGAAAGGGGCTACATAGATACCTATTCCACAAAAATTCAGATCGATCCTTTTAAAGTCCCGTTGTCTGAGAAGGTCGATCTCATGCTCGAAGTGAACAAGACACTGCTCAATTACGCTAAGATTAAAAGAGCTTTTTTCATGCTTGATCTTTTCAATGATGACAAGTTCTTTGCGTCAACTCTGGGTTCAAGGATCCACTCGAACATCTACTATGTATATCCAATGATAATCGCGACCGCTGTTAATGAAAATGATTCTCAGTCCCGTTCTCACGATGACGGCGGGTACGCTGCAGGCTGGGAGCATATTCTTAAGATGGATCTTGTAGGGAAGGCCTCAATTATAGCTGAGGAAGCTATAATGAAACTGGAAGCTGACGAACCGGGCGAAATAAGGAGAAGGGACCTGATCCTTAATCCTAATCACCTCGGACTTACAATGCACGAAAGCGTGGGACATCCGACAGAGCTTGACAGAGTACTCGGATGGGAAGCCGATATGGCCGGAGTTTCATTTGCTACACCTGAAAAACTAAAGAACTTCCGTTACGGTTCGGAGATAGTCAATTTCATAGGCGACAATACTCTTTCATTCGGGCTTGCTACTGCGGGTTATGACGACGACGGAGTTCCCGGACAGAAATGGTATATAATCAAGGATGGAATACTGAATGAATACGGTTCAACAAGAGATTCAAGACCTTTCCTTGATGACGGAATGAGCAGAGGATGCTGCAGAGCGACTAATTATT
This sequence comes from Candidatus Delongbacteria bacterium, assembly GCA_016938535.1. The sequence continues at coordinate 152 of JAFGUL010000237.1, read as the reverse complement.
TTGATTTCCCGATAAACAGGATACCGAACCTTTACCTGGAACCGGGTAAGAAAAAACTTTCACCTCAGGAACTGATCTCAGATACTGAAGACGGAATTTACATAGAAGGAAGAGGATCATTCTCGATCGACCAGCACAGGGTCAATTTCCAG
>JAFGUL010000236.1 GCA_016938535.1 Candidatus Delongbacteria bacterium | reverse complement strand
CCCGTTAAATCCGAATTTATCGCTTGAATCTTTCTCTCCGTAAACAAGTGTCATTTTATATTCGTTCTTCTCAAAAAACTCTTTCGCGGCTTCGGGATCCTGTTCCCATACATTTACGGAGAATATTTTTACTCCTTCAATTTCCTTCGCTGCAAATTCGCTTAGTACAGGCATTGCCATCCTGCAGGGACCGCACCAGGTTGCCCAGAAATCGAGTATTACGATATTACCTTTCATGCTTTCAAGTGTTATTTCGTTCATATCAGTATCGGTAAATGTTGTTTCCGGTGCAGGTTTAGAAAATTTCGATGCAATCGCAGCATCTTTTCTCTCACCCGAGTTTGCATCGTAGTTAGCTTTCATCACTCTTTCGATCTCCGGCCATTCTTTATCTTTCTTCAATTCATCGTAAACAGGATCATTGTCAAAAGCGAAATATTCGTCAAAGCCCATTGCGGCAGCTTTCTTTATGTTAGATAAAGCTTTTTTTGCCTCGTTTTGTTTTGCATAGAGCATTCCGGAGTATGCGAATCTGTCCTTTTCTTCAAGTTCACCGGACTGAGTTATTATGAATTCATGCGCTTCGTTAAATTTCTCAAATTGCTGAAGTTTAAAAAATACGCTTAAGGCAGAATTCTTTAAAAGCTCTTTTTCCGACATGTCAGAATAATTATTCTTCAAACTGTTCTTGAAATGCTCTGCAGCTTTATCGTAATCTCCTGCAAAAGTATAAGCTTCAGCAACTACATCTTCAGTTGCCCATTTCTCCTTGTTTTCAAAGCCAGATAGCGCGAAATCCTTAACTCGGGGATCATTTTTGTAAAGCAGATATTTGTAGTAAACGAGAGTGTTAACACCATCTGAAGTTTTAAAATCTTTGAATTTCTCAAAATGCTTTTCATCGTCAGCAAACAACTCTTTAAGCTGATCAGCAGTTTCATTTTCTCTGAAGAATAAGTTCTGCATATAGGTCACAGTCATGATCCTGTATCCGTATTCCCATTCGGGATCCAGCTCAATTATCTTTCTGGAGAGAGTAATTATTTCCTCCTTGTCGTCTGTCATACGGGCATAAAGATAAAGAGAGACTTTGTCTTCAGGATTCTTTTCCGCTCTTTCTTTCAGAACGCTGACAGTTTTTTCCCTGTCGATCTGAAGCATGTTAGATGTCGATATTCTCAAAACATCAATATCATCCGAGTTTTTGTAGAAATCAAGAAAGAACTCATAAGCTTTCTCAGGACTTTCTTTTTCGGTCTGCATTCCGGCTTCGAATGCCTGCATCGAATAGTCCTTAGGTGATTTTCCGCACGAAAAAAGTGTCAGAATGATCATCATAACGAACAATTTAAGAGATGTTTTTTTCAAAGTTATTACCTCCGTTTTTAAAATTTGTTAAAAATTAAGTCAAATTAAGTCCAAAGTCAAAGGATTAATGTATTCTGATTTTATCAGTCTTTCCTTTCCGTCAGAATCGTTGAATCTTAATACCGCAGCCTCAAGATAGAAATCTTTGTACTTTGGATCGGGATTATACATTCTGTCACCGCAGAGCGGTATTCCCATGTCGGCAAGCATGACCCTGATCTGATGTGTGCGGCCTGTCAGAAGTCTGATAAAAACTCTGTACCTTTCTTTGCTTTCATGAACAGGATCTATCGAGATTATTTCAAGAAATGACGGCTTGCCTCCGCTTTTTACTATTCTGCTCCTTCCATTTTCAGTCTTTATAAATCTTTTATGAGTTCCGACAAGACTTGTGATATCTATCGATCCTGTATTCTCAGCTTCACAAATGTAATATTTTTCGATCCTTCCGTTTTTTATCTGTTCTCCATAGTATGAGGCTGTTTCTTTATCGAAAGCCACTATCAGAAGCCCCCGTGTCACCCTGTCCAGCCTGTGCGGAAAGAATATTTCTTGTTTCCCAAGTTCTGCTTTAAGTATAGATTCCAGTGACGAACCCTTAACATCGTCAGAAAGCTGAGTTGCTATTCCGGCCGGTTTATAAACGACCGCTTCCCGTTCGGTCTGTATTAAAATTTCCGGTTTTTCCATGTATCCGGTGTCTTATTGTTTATTATTTCAAGGTCTATATGGTATTTGAACGGCTTTACACCTCTTGTTTTAATGTAATCGACCATTGTTTTAAGGCCGTCTTTCAGGCGTATCTTCGGTTTGTATCCGAACATTCTTCTCGCTTTAGCGGCTGAGCAGTTGGCAAGCTCAACTTCCTGTGGTCTCGCTTTTTCGTAAACAGGATCGAGCATGAAACCGCAGATCTCCGCAATGTGTCCTGCAAGCTGGTTTATTGTTACGAACTCGTCATCCGGTCCGATATTGATAATTTCACCTGCGGCTTCTTTTTCAAAAGCGAGCCTGAAGAGTATATCGATATCATCCTGAATGAAGGAAAAGCACCGTTTCTGCTCTCCGTCTCCATAAATTATCGGCTGCCTGCCCTGAAGTATCATGTTTATCATTATGCTTGCGACATTCCTGTAAGGGTCGTCGTATTTCTGTCTCGGGCCGATTATATTGTGAGGAACGGCTATTACATACTCCATGCCGTGTGTTTCGCACAGATTCCTCAGGTACATTTCAGAGCTGTATTTGCCTATCCCGTATGGATCCTGAGGTCTGGGGATCATATCTTCGGTGAAAGGAACAGTGTCCTGAGTTCCGTATCTGGCCATGGATGAGCACATTACAAAGCGTCTGGCCTTATTTGAGATGGCTGCCGTTATTAGAGAGACAGATGACTGAACGATGTTCTTTGTTATGAAGAACGGACTGAACACGCTCAGACCTTCATAAGCTGTAGCCGCGCAGTGGAATATTATATCACAGTCTTTAGTTATCTTGACTATCGAGTTGTGGAAATTCAGGTCATACTGGTAAAATTCAACTTCGGGGGCTACATTGTCAAGATAACCTCCAATGAGATTATCGCATCCCGCGACTTTGTAGCCGTCAGCTATGAATCTTTCTGCAAGGTGGCTTCCGAGAAATCCCGCGACACCGCTTATGAAAATTTTTGGTTTATGTGTCATTTCAGCTCCAGGCCAAGTTTTAAAATATTCTTTCTTATATTTGAAAGTCGCTTGAATTTGTTCATGTCAGGATACTCTTCAAGCATCGCCAGATAGTTTTTATACCAGAAAATAAAATCCTCATGCTCCATATAATTTTTCAGACCTTTTTGCTTAAAATACCACGGCTTGAATCCTGAATAATGGCAACCGCACAGATATTTTATAGCCGGATAGCCGTTAAAAGAGGAGAATTTTATGTCAATGCTGTGCCACTGTCCCGACCAGCGCACCGTAAAGTACTGCATATCAGGCCACTTGAACTTATCGCCGACCAGGTCTTTGATCTCAGGCTTTTCGACATCTTCCACAATATTTTCAAGTTCCTTAGCGTCGGTGTCGAAAACATAGATCGACCCGTTAAGACCGAGATTGGAATGGTCATGCAGCGGTCTGTCCGTAATCTCTTTCGGGATCGGCGCGCCGTGGGGCGCAACAGGTTCATAGCGCTTGTGCCAGTTCCACTTTCCTTCCTTTTCTATCGAATCGGGATAAACATATTTTCCACTTTCATCCCATTCGAGACAGTTCGATTTCTTTTCGTTCAGCATACCTGCGGGAGTCGGAACTGCAAAAAGCGCGTCAAAGTGCCTGACGGGATAAACATCCGCATCAAGGATGCACACTTTTTCGTAATTGAGTCCGTAGTTCCCGTCAGGACCGAGTAGAAGAGAATTCAGTCTGGTAAACCAGAGCGGTCTGTCCTCTCTGCCTTTTCGTTCTTTGTGCGGCACAAATATCCTTTTCACGCGGACAACATGATCATAGATCAGCTTTAATGGAGCTATTGTCTCTTCATCAATTTCTTCAGTCACCATGCAAACAGTGTCAGCCTGAGAATTCTGCTTCTTCAAACCGTATGCTAGCAAAAGTGTAGAAGCGAGATAGGAATCGTTCATCATAATAAAAGTCACAAAAGCGAACTTTGATGAACTGTCCGGTCTTTTCATTTCGGAAGGAGCCATGAACTGTGAAAAAAAATCCTTCATTGCACTGACCTCATATAATCTTCAAGTATGACCTGAGCCGCAAGCATGTCTATCATTTCCTTGTTATTGCCTGTCTTTTTCCCCATATCGTGAATGATTCTGTGCGCTCTTACAGTCGAAAAACTCTCATCATAGAGTATTACCGGAATGCCGAGTTCTTTAAGTTTTTCAGAGAACTGCTCCACCTGAAGCGTTTTTCTTGTCTTATTTCCGTCAAGACCCAGCGGGTGCCCGAGAATTATGAGTTCGATCTCTTCTTTTTCAATAATCCCCTTCAATTCAGCAAGCACATTTTCAAGACCTGTATTTTTAAGTGTTTTGTAAGCCGATGATATGATCTTTAATGGATCGGTGAGTGCGATGCCGATCCTTACATCTCCAAAATCTATAGCTAAATATCTTCCCAAAACTTTCTCCGTGATTTTAACAGTTTAAATATAGGCTTTTTTTTCTTGGATTAAAAGCATTTTTGTGTTATATTAAGGGTAAGTAAAGATTTTTATCCGGAAAAGAAAAGTGAAAATATTGTTATTTCAGTTCATAGTTGCGGCTGTACTTTTTGCCGCAGAGGTTCAGGAACCTTTAATAACGGACGGGGTTCCGGATTTTAATGATATTAAAGTCAGGATAAGTTCTGATCCTGAAAGCCTGAGAGTATATTTTGATTACGAAGATATGGGACTTACACCGTTGGAATTTATTTGTTCTGCGGGAAGATACAGAGTTGAGATCGAATGCGAAAATCATAAAAGTATAGATGAAGTATTAGTCGTTAGACCGCCCGGAACTGAAGTCAATTATGTTTTGGAAGATCTGAGAGCAAGTCTTACCGTAGAGACATTTAACAAAGCTTCGATCTTCGTAAACGGTGAGCAGGTTAAGAACAGAACTCTTCTAAAGATTCCTCCTCAGGAAGTGGAGATCCGGATAGAGATGGATGGAGCAAAACCTTTCATTAAAAATGCCGTGCTTACTGAAAAAGGTAACAGGTTATTCATGATGTATCCCGAAATCCCGACAGGTATGATAAGTTTCAATGTGGAACCGGCCTCTGCGTGTATCGAGCTATGGGAGGAAGGAGTGGAAAAATACTGTTCGTCCGGTTCAAAATCATTTCAAAAACTTCCTGAAGGGATCTATAATTATAAAGTTTTTACAAAAGGATATAAAACGGAGACAGGCATTGTTGAGGTTCAGGCGGGGAAAGCACTGAACAGAAAGGTAAGCCTTGAGCGGGGAGCTGAAATAGGCGGTCAGTATGTTCATGTAAAAGGCGGAAGTTTCAGGATGGGAAATAACGGGTCATTTGACGGAAGTCCTGTGAGAAACGTGCATGTAAACGATTATTCCATAGGCAGATACGAGGTAACCCAGGCCGAATGGGATTTCGTTATGGACAGCAACGGCTGCTGTTTTTCCGGCGACAGCCTACCTGTGGAGAATGTTTCGTGGATTCAGGCGGTAGAATTCTGCAACAGGCTCAGTGAGATAGAAGGACTGCAGCAGTGTTACAGGATAAGTGACGATGATATCACATGCAATTTCAATGCGAACGGGTACAGGCTGCCTACAGAAGCCGAATGGGAATATGCCGCAAAAGGCGGAAAACAAAGTTCAGTCAGTAAATCCGGTGTCTCCGGAAGATGTCTCTGTGACGGACCTGTGAATGTAGGGTGTACCGCACCTAACGGGCTCGGTATATATGATATGAGCGGAAATGTTTACGAATGGTGCTGGGACTGGTACGGACTATACCCCGACAGCAGCGAATCAGATCCTTCGGGTCCCGAGAACGGACGCTTGAGAGTGGCACGAGGCGGCAGCTGGTTAAGCAGTGAAAAGAACTGCGAGGTTAATTTCAGGAATATGTTTGAACCTGCACATAATTATTCATTTGTCGGATTCAGGATCGTGAAAAGAAAGTGATCTCTGACTTACGATTTTACTTTTAAAACTTTGCAATATTTCTTATATTCTGATCTGATGAAAATTGCGGATCAGGACGGTTTTATGGGAAAAAAATTATATCTTATTGACGGCTACGGACTAATATACCGGGCATTTTTTGCTTTCGGAGCAAGACCTCTAATCACAAAAACCGGGTTCAATGTTTCTGCACTTTACGGATTCTTCTCATCATTTTTTGCTCTGATAGAGAATGAAGCTCCCGAATACATGGCTGTCGTTCTGGATACTTCCACTCCTACATTTAGGCATGAACTGTACCCGGACTACAAGGCTACTAGAGAAAAAATGCCGGATGAACTTAAGAGCCAGATACCTCTGCTTTACGAAATGATAGAAGCGACAGGGATAAGGACAATATCGAGAGAGGGTTTTGAGGCTGATGACCTTATAGGCGCGATCAGTAAGAAGGCTCCGGAACAAGGTTACACTGTCTATATTTATTCATCGGATAAAGATCTTGCACAACTCGTTAATGAAAATGTTTTTATTTATGACCCCAAAGAGCAGAAGATAGTTGACAGGGAAGGTGTAAAAGAAAAATTCGAACTTTACCCGGATCAGATAAAGGACTTTCTCACACTGACGGGAGATTCATCCGATAATATTCCCGGAGTACCAAAAGTCGGGAAAAAAACCGCCGTCAAACTTCTTCAGGAATTCGGAACTATCGAAGGCATATTTGAAAATATAGATAAGGTTTCCGGGAACGCGGTCAGGGAATCGCTTATCGCAAGTAAGGAAATAATTAAAACATCATCGGAACTTGTCGCTCTAAGAACAGATCTCGAAGTGGAGATAGATGAAAAAAGTCTGCACATAAAAAGCTATGATTTTGAAAAGCTTGCGGATTATTTTTACAAACTCAACATGAAAAGGCATCTTGAATATCTTGAAAAGAAGCAGGGAGTTGTGACGGGAAGGACTCAGGATGATAAATATGATCCAGAAAAATTCGATTTCTCCACTATAAACGATAAAAAAGATGAAAACAGCCTTATTAAAAGGATAAAAAAAGCAGGAAGGTTTTCTGTTGTATTTGACATCGTAGGTGATTTTGTCAATGAATACGGGATAAAAAGTACAGCTCTTAGCGTTAAGGATTACGAAGCATTTTATGTGAGCGATGATTTTGAAACAGAAGATGTTCAGCTCAGCCTGTTCGGTCAGGAAGAAACAGGTGCAGTGATCAGGTTTATCGAGAGCTTTAAAGAAATATTTGAGGACGAAAAGCTTACGATGATCGGTTACGATGTAAAGAGATCACTTCACGCACTCAGGAACAGCGGAATAGAAGTAAAATGTCAGGTTTTTGATGTTCTGATAGCTGATTTTCTTGTCCGTTCAGGCGATTCAAAAAGAGATATTCCTTCAATAGCGCGTCATTATCTGCATCATTTCATGATTGAAGGTAAAACTAATGAATCAGATAAGCAAACCCTCGAGTGCGAAAAAGCCGAAATACTTTTCAGATCGCATTTTAAGCTAAAAGAAGAACTTAGTGTCAATGACGAAGTAGAGAAGATCTATAACGATATGGAGATCCCGCTGACTCATGTTCTTTTTACAATGGAAAGGAACGGCGTAAGGGTAAACAGGGGAGTGCTGGAGAAAATATCTTCTGAAATGCAGTCGGGAGCGAAAGAACTGAGGAAAAGCATCTGGACACTTTCTGCTGAGGAGTTCAATCTTGATTCTCCAAAGCAGCTCAGCGAAGTTCTGTTCGAGAAGCTGGGCCTCAAGACCGGAAGAAAAGGTTCAAGCGGTACATATTCGACCGATCACGCAGTTTTGAAAAAATTAGCGAACGAGGGTCACCCGATCGCGGAACTTTTATTAAAGTACAGAGAGCTGACCAAGCTGAACAATACCTATGCGGCCGGCCTGATGAAATACATTTACGAGCCTACAGGCCGGATACACACTTCATTTCTGCAGTATGTTGCAACTACCGGCAGGCTATCATCCGCTAATCCGAACCTTCAGAGCATTCCGATCAAGAACGAGCTCGGTGAAAAGATAAGAACTGCTTTTGTTGCTGAGAAGGGGTATAAACTCATATCTGCCGACTATTCTCAGATCGAATTGAGAATACTTGCTCATTTCTGTAAGGATGAGAACCTCACCGAAGCTTTTGAGAAAGGAATAGACATCCATACGGCAACCGCATCAAAACTGTTCGGAGTCCCTGTCGAAGAAGTCACAAAGGAAATGAGAATAAAGTCAAAAACGGCCAATTTTGCAGTTCTTTACGGAAAGTCCAAGTTCGGCCTCAGCGAGGACATGGGCATAAGTTTTCAGGAGGCGTCTGACTTCATTGACAGATATTTCGGGGAGTTCACTAAGATAAAAGAATACATCGACGATACGACACTTCATATTGAGCAGTACGGATATGTCAAAACGCTCTTCGGCCGAAAGAGAGAGATCCCGGAAATTCGCTCATCGAACAAGAACATCAGAAGCGCAGCAATAAGAGCGGCCGTCAATGCGCCGATCCAGGGAACATCGGCAGATATAATCAAGATGGCCATGATAAAAATAGACAAAAAGCTCGACGGGACCGACGCGAGAATGCTTCTGCAGATCCACGACGAGCTAGTATTCGAGGTCAGAGAGGAACTAGCGGAAAAGTTTTCCGACATGATCAAGCACGAGATGGAAAATGTGGTCGAGCTTTCAGTTCCGCTTGAGGTCAATATCGGTACCGGCGACAACTGGCTGGACGCGCATTAGGATTTTGTATAGCATTTTTTTGAAAACATTTTTATTGACTTTTGTCGTATACTGAAATAATTTATACGCATAGAACTGCTGATATAAGTTTCGTTCAGCAAGTTGTATTTCTAAAGAACTTAAAAAAATATGAAGAGGAATTAAATGCGGAGATCGTCTGAATCTATTGTTGGTATTGTAAAGCAAGCCACATCTAAGAAAAAAATTCTAAAACTATCTATTGAGTATGGAGTTACGACCAAAACAATTAAAAAGTGGATTGAGAAAAATGAAAGAGGTGAATTTAATATTAAACAAAATGAGAATAATAGTAAAATTAACAAAGTCGAAAATCATAAAAAGGGAAGACAATTTAACAATTTTTATTTCACGGTTACGAAGATACAAGACCCATTGAAGAACGGTAATGGCGGTTTATTCAGGTATCAATTCAAAGATATAGAAACCGGTAATATTTTCTGTGGTTATTCAAGAGAAAAAAGCAGAGATGCAGCAGATTACTTCTACATTACTTTTCGTGATTGCTTACAGGAATCCGGATTCAAATCTCTGAAGATTTCAACAAATATCACAATTGAAAATAATGATCAAATTACACATAAAAGAAAATTCTCTGAAATTAGGAGTAAATCCTCGTTTGTTCTAAAAAAGAACAGTTATATTAAAGAACGAGAGAAATATGAAAGTTGCACAGATTTTTTGTTTGACTCACTTGCGACTGTTTGCAGACATAATGAAATTTCGATCCCCCATTTGAATTTTACTCAAAAGGCAAAGAAAGCTCTGAAAAAAATTAATTTCAAGTTGCACTGTACCGTTTACCTAAGGTATGAATGCGAACTGCAGGAGAATCTCATAAGAGAACATTTGAAAAATTGCTATGAACGAGCAGTCGAATTCCATAGCAAATATGACCTCATAAATGCAGATTATATATATGAAAAGCTTTACTATATACTTAAAGATACCGAAATTGACATAGATCTTCTTTTGCTCGTATTAATGCAGAGAAATAAAATAGCCGGATTGAAACATAATGTTTCTCATATGAAAAAGTTTACCATAGAATGCTCAAGATTGTTATCAAAGAAATGCTTAGAGAAAAGAGACTTTTACTTGAAATCTTTTTACTATATTCTTATGGATCAGAAAAGACTTAACGGAGAAAAGAATAAAGCAATATTTTATCTGAAGAAGATCGAGGAAGTTCTTAAAAGAATTAATGATCCGCATGAAACAGCATTATTCAATTTAAATGCAGGGAGGCTTTACATTAATCACAAAAAGTTTGATCTCTCTTTAAGTTATTTTAATAAAGCAAAAGTAATTATAGATGAAAACGATTTTAAAGATATAGCAACCAGCATGGATGAGTCTTTTGCAGACCTGTATAATAAGAAAGGTGATTACGATTCCACTAAGAAAGTTTATAAAGAAATGATAGATAATGATACTTATTCAACTTCGCCATATTACAGGGGACTTCTTTTAGCGAAATACGCAGATCAATTCCACCTTACAGGTGATCTCGAAAAAGCCGTAAAATTATATGATGACTCCTTAAGCATTCTCAATAAGCATACTGAATTAAAGGTATTCCGGCATCTGAGTATTATAATTGAATCGAACAAGGCTTTTACTCTATTTAAAATGAATGATTTTGAGAATTCAAAAGCTATTTTCGAAAAGAATCTTAAACTATCCAAAGAACACAGTTTCAAGGAGCAGATACTTACAAATATAACATTTTTGATAATGGCCGAAAACGAGATTTCAGATATAGAAATGACAGAGAAGCATCTTAAAGAATTATCGCTTTTATTAAAAAATATAAACAAACCTGAGATACAATATAAGTACTACCTTGCAAAAGGCGAACTTGAAAGAAATAAGAGTAATTATTCAGCTGCAGAAGTTGAGATGAAGAAAGCAGTTGATATGACACAAAACAAGACATTTTCAATATTAAGCTCATATTTCGAAGCAGCATTGAAACTACTTGATCTATATTCATTTACTAAAGATTTGACAAGTGCAAAATTACTTGCCGACCAGATTATTAAGAAAGCAAAAAAAAATAAACTCGATAATTACATCTTCAAAACTCAAATACTTAAAGAGAAATGTAAATATTCGTCAAAAAACGATATTAAAAGCTATTCAGGATACTTAAATACCTTTAAAACAAAAACATTAAACGAAGAACTAAAATATTTCATCCAAAGAGAACAAGGCAAAATAAAGAGCAAAATTTCTAAAATTATGCCTGAAAACGGAAGAAAAATAAAAAAATAAGTTTCCGCTTGATTAAAAAAAAGATATTAATTAAATTCTGAACAAGTACAGATACAAAAATCGATGTTGAGGGAGAGAAAGATAAGTTGAGGCGTTTAAGTTTTAATCAGATCAATAAACCAAATAAGGAGAGAGGAAGATGAAGAAATGTACAAAGTGGATTAGTCTAATGTTGGCTGTAATTTTAGTCGGTATGTTAGTTTGGTCGTGCAGTGAAGAAGGAAGTACTGAACCACAGATTACAACGGATTCGGGAGCTATATTTGCCATTGGAGATGATGTTGATATTGTAACAGAAACTTTAAGTGATGCAGGAGGTACTATCGCTATTTCTGGCACTGGTACGCATCTTGACGGTGCTTTTTTTATTTTTCCAGCTGGAGCATTGCCAAGTACAACAAACATTACCATAGGCTACAATGAAGGCACATTAAACTTACCGGAAGGTATGAGTTCATCCGGTGCCAAAACACTATCTATTCATACCGATGGAGTGTCGAAATTCTCTCAACCCGTCGAGATTACTATTCCATATTATGATGAACAAAATCTACCTATACCGTTTTATGTTGATGAAAATAAACAATTAAAACCTGTTTTAGTTACTAACATCAATAAGATTGATAAAACACTTACTTTTCTTACCACTCATGCTTCTCTTTGGACTTGGATAATCGATCTTTTTACAGATACACCAGACGAGGATACCAAATTTCGCCCAGCAGTTGACGGCTTTCAAATTGTGAATTATGGTTCAACAATCAACAACGGAGGGGAATGTTTTGGGATGACAACTTTTGCACAGTGGTATTATGATACAAAAATGGAGTCAAACGGAGAATTCTATAGCAAATACATGAATTTCGTTGGAATTGATTCTCAAGGAAATAATTTAACAGGTCAGGATGTAATAGCCACTAGATCTCACAGTGCATCAAACCAAAGTTGGAATTGGTCTGAGTATATTCTACCCAATATTAACACTGACGATGAATATAGGTATAATTCAATTGTCACAGCTATTAAACTAACAAAACGCCCTGTTAATTTAAGCATTAAACGTGTCGATGAAAATGAAAATTTTATTGGCGGTCATGCTGTGTTGGCTTATGGCGTAGATGAGGATGATGGTCAATTATTTTTATATGATCCCAATCACCCCGGCGAAACAACAGAAATAATCTATGATCTAAGGAACTCCACATTCCAACAATACGGAAATTATAGTAGGTTTTTTCTAAACGGAACAGGGACATATGACCTAAGTGAATCATTTGAGAATATTTTTGTAGATGCTGAGCATGATTTTACTTCGGATAATATGCCGAATATTTCAATAACATCTCATGAAAATGGTGAAAGTATTTATAGCAGGAATATCAATTTATATGGCGTGGTTGAAAGTAGTGAAATCTTGATTAAACAGCTTGATGTTTTAGTAGAAGATGAAAGATTTACTACGTCAGTGTCAGAAGATGGTTCCTTTACAGTGGGAATTAGCCTTAATATCGGTCGGCAGTCACTAAGGTTTGTTACAAAAGATGAATCTGGAGAAATTATTTCTCCGAATAATATTGATTCAAATCCTTTTATACTAAATGTTGTATTAGATACATCAGTAATGCTGGTAACACTTACTTGGGATAAAAATGACACAGATCTTGATTTATATGTTATTGATCCTAATGGTGATTATTCTGCTTATTACCATAAATTAACGGCTGATGGTGGAGAACTAGATTACGACATTGTTACCGGATACGGTCCTGAACATTGGACTCTTAGTTCAAACGATATTGTGCGTTGGGATCAAAATTCGTATTTTGTTCGTGTACATTATTTCAGTGATCACGGTAATGGAGGTACGAATTATAAATTGTCTGTAAAACTGTATGAAGGAACAGATCGAGAAGTGGAGTATATTAAGACTGGTTATCTTTCTGTTAATAATTCCGGGAATGACGGACCTTTAGATACAGGAGCGGATTGGATAGAT
>JAFGUL010000235.1 GCA_016938535.1 Candidatus Delongbacteria bacterium | reverse complement strand
GATGTTACGACTCAGGTAGATAAGACTATATCATATGAAAAAACTCCGGATATTTCAGGCACATGGTACAAATCAGGTCTCGGCATAGGATCTCCTGAGGGTGATGGAATAGGTGATGACGGCGAAATTGATTATGAGCATATTGACGTGATCAAAGAGAACAAACTGATACCGTTCACTTATAACACAGTAAACGAAGCTTACGGTAATCCTACTGCCGCTACAGTTGCAAATTATATCAATTCGGGTCTGAGCATCATTAATTATTGCGGTCACGGGTCTAACACTTCTTGGGGAACCTCAGGATACAGCAATACTAATGTGAACAGTTCGACTAACGGCTCTAAGCTTCCGGTAATATTCTCCGTAGCATGTGTTAACGGCGCTTTTCACTCGGGGACCTGCTTTGCGGAAGCGTGGCTCAGAAAATCAGGCGGAGGAGCCGCTGCAGCACTGATGTCAACTATCAACCAGCCGTGGGTACCGCCTATGAGGGGTCAGGATTATATGAACGATATACTCACAGGCGGGTATGATTATTCTTCTAATCCCGGAAACGGAACAACAACGGTTTCGGCAGATCACCGTACTACTTTCGGATCTGTTGCGATGAACGGATGTGTTCTGATGCTGGCTCAAAGCGCCGACAGTGAAACTCAGAATACAATAAAAACTTGGACGGTTTTCGGAGACGCTTCTCTGCAGATAAGGACCGATACCCCAAAGCTTATTGAGAATACTAACCAATTCATATTCCCTGAAATTTATTCTACAAGAATTGTTTCTTCCGGGGATCCGGTCGAAGGTGCAGTCGTGTCTCTTTTTCAGGGAGAGATTTCATTCTCCGGTGTAACTGATACGAACGGCGAAGTGACTGTTGCTCATCCTTTCGTTGATGGTGAAGTAATAATTACAGTGTCCGGTTTTAATCTTGAAACCATACAGGCCCCGGTTTCTGTGCAGGCTCCTGAGGGTCCGTGGCTCAAGATAGATGATTATTCATTCAGCACTAATTTTAGCGGTGAAATATCAAACGCGCTGCTGACTGTTAAGAATATAGGTCTGCAGAGCAGCGAGAGCATAAGTATGAAGGTCTCAACTGAAAGTCCCTATATAACTATGATAAATGACGAATACAATTCTGATGCCTTGATCATAGAGTCCGGCGGATCGGTTTCGGCAGACAGCATCTCTTTCGAGATATCTGCGATGACACCGGATCAGGAGAGGATACTTTTCTATGCGGATATAACGGATTCCTATTCGAAAAGAACTTACAGATCGAATATATATCTTACAGTAGGATCACCTGAGCTTGAGATCACTCATATTTTCAGCACGCCTACAGCTTTACAGGGGATCACAAGGACGGTTACATTTAATATTGAAAATACAGGTCATGCCCCGATTACGGACCTTACAGCGGATCTTGTTCAGACAACTTCATTTGACGTGGGGCTGACAGGCAGTGTTAATATAGATATGATAGAGCCGGGATCGGTCTCTGAAGTTGCCTTTGAGTGCTCATATGGAGAAACAATACCTAATTCATCGTATGTTATGTATGAACTTTCTGTTAATTCGGCTTCGGACTACTCTGCGGTTTACAGTTATGACGAAGTTGTAGGTCTTACAGACGGCTTTGAAACGGGTGACTTTTTTGCGAACGGATGGGTACATTCAGGCGATGTTAGCTGGGTGATCGATTCTACAGAATTTTACGAAGGGTCGTATTCCGCAAATTCTGGATCGGTCGGACATTCCCAGAGATCCATAATGACAGTAAGCTTCGATTTCGTTGTTGACGGGAAGATCTCATTCTTCAGAAAAGTATCTTCCGAATCCGGTTATGACAAATTGAATTTCTATATTGACGGCGCCTTTAAGAAAAACTGGAGCGGTATATCGGACTGGCTGAAATTCGAGTTTGAAGTAACCTCGGGTCTGCATGAATTCAAATGGGAATTTGTAAGAGACGCAAGCATCGACAACGGAAGTAACTGTGCATGGGTTGACAACATCCTTGCAACCGGTATTTCTACGGGAATCGAGGAAGAATCCGGAATTCTCCCGTCCGGAGCTAATCTGTATCAGAATTATCCGAATCCGTTCAATCCTGTTACTCAGATCAGGTTCGCGATGGCAAAAACAGCAGATGTAAAACTTAATGTTTATAACATTTCAGGTCAGAAGATCGCAGAACTTGTTAACGGTTCAAGACAGGCCGGGGTTCATGCAGTTGACTTTGACGGAATCAGGTTCAATTCGGGAGTTTACTACTATACGCTCGAGACTGACGGAACAGCGATTACGAGAAAAATGCTTCTCATAAAATAATTTCCGGATAATATATATTGAACAAAGGCTGCTTTATGCGGCCTTTGTTTCTTTTAACATGAGCACGAAAGGTATGACTGCGACGGCAAGAAATGCAGTGATAATGTAAGTTGTGTCAAGGCCGAATACATCCGATAAGAGTCCTACTGTAAGTACCATGGCTGAACTTCCGACAAAACTGATCGTCATGTAAGTACCGTTCAGAAACGACAGATTTTCGGTATCTCTTTCCTGAACGAGAGCGAGAATTATCGGATTGCTGCCGAGAAGTATAAAACCGCTCAAAGCCAGAACGGGGAATATGAAGAATCCTGATGAGAATATGAAAGCGAACATAAGTAACGGATTGAGCAATGAAAGCAGTAGCAGTATTTTTTTTCTTCCGAATTTGTCCGAAAGTATCCCGATAGTAAAAGTTCCCGCAGCTCCGGCGAACTGGAGAACCGAGAGAGAGATCCCTGAAAGCCACAGGGAATTACCTTTAAAGTTCATGTATGTAGGCAGATAAAGGGTCAGCGCAGAGTGCATCCCTGATCTAAAGATAACAATACCTGTTATAAGCACAAAAAATCTCAGATACTTCCTGTAATCTTTCAGCTTTGCATTACCGTTCTCGTTTTTTTTATGCACTGAGATCTTTCGGACCTTAAAATACAGAAACACGGCAACCGCCAGTCCGAGCGGCATGATCTTCCAGCTTCCTTCGAACGTCCATAAGCTAATTGCGCTTAAAATAACTAAAGGGCCGAGGAATCTGGCGAATTCACCGCCGAGCATGTAGAAGCTCAATCCCAATCCCAGTCTTTCAGTTGCGACTTTTTTAATGATCACAGGACCGGGAACATGGTAAATACTCGTTCCAAACCCGGCAATAAATATAAGGATGAAAAGTGTTGAGAAGTCATTTACAGCTCCCAGAAGGCTCATAGAGACCGTGATTATGATACACCCGAGTATCAGGAAGTATTTCGCATCAAGCCTGTCGGCGATCATTCCGAAAAGGGGATTTAAAAGTGAAGGGATTTTTCTTGCGAAATCCAGGAGTCCGGCCTGGAACTTGGTTATTCCCAGACCTGAGATGAGAAGCGGTAGTACAGGCGCAAGAAAGGCGGAGTACATGTCCGCTACGAGATGCGAGAATGAAACCGTGAGGACAACTGGAAGGTCGAACTTCTTTTTTTTTGTTTCTGTATTTTCAGGTTTATTCAATTTCGGACTCCTGTTTCCGGTCTGAAAATAAAACTAAATTTTACTGTTTAAACAATGAGTTTTTTTATATTATACATCAATAAATATTTTTAAGGTCTGATCATGAAAGAAAACGAAGTAGTGGAACTTGTAAAAGAGCTCATTAAAATTGATTCCAGAAATCCGTTCGAAATTGTAAAAAAGAGCGCAATGAATTTTCAGAGTTCAAGAGATGCTGAGATAAACAGATTTCTCGAATCAAAACTCAAAGAAACCGGATTCAAAGTTGAAAAACAGTTCGTTTTTGAGGATAAGAGAGGAGTTAGGCATTTTAATCTTCTGGCAGAAAAGGGTAAAGGTAAAAGTTCGATACTTTTCTACGGTCACTCGGATACAGTTTCTTCTGAACCGTGGCTAAGCCTTAAGTCGGCACTTACTCCGAGAGAAGGCACAGTTGAGTTTCAGGGGAAAAAACGGAAAGCGCTGTTTGGGCTTGGCTCGAACGATATGAAGACCGGGCTTGCTGTTATCTGTCTTGCGTTCAGGGATACGATCCCTGAAGGATACAAGATCAAGGTCGCTTTCGGCATAGACGAGGAATATTATTCTGCCGGCGCGAATGTGCTGGCTCAAAGCAGTTTTATGGATGATGTAAAAGCTATTGTAGTACCCGAGATCGGTGACGGGCCGAACAGATTCTTCGGTCACGAAACAATCGGGATCGGAAGACTCGGCAGATGCGAATTCGAGATAGATGTTTATGGTACTGGCGGGCACGGAGCGATATCGAACGATCCGTCTTTTATAAGCGCTGCAGTTGAAGCATCAAAGTTCGCTGTTGAGTTCGAGAATTTCAGAAAGAATTACAGGGATATTTTTATTTTCGAAACAAAAGAAATTCCTGATACCCAAGCCTCTAATAAGATCGAAGGTTCGTTTTTTATCTCAAAGATCGACTGCGGTAAAGAAAGCCTGTCAATTCCGTCTTGGGGCAGGATCGTAATAGACTGTACTTTTACTCCGAATGTGACCATCAGAAATATAAGAAAAAAGCTGAAGGACTTTATTGATTCGCTGTACAAATCTAAGATATTAAAGACCGTCATTGTAGAAGGCGTAGAAAAAAAGATGAAACTGAAGCTAAAAAAAAGACCGACTCCCTACAGCGAGGCATATATGACGCCGGCAGATCATCCGTTTACGGTTTTCGTAAGAAGATGCATTGGCAATATCGGTAAATTCAGAAATTATAATATGGGATACTCTGTCGCAGACGAGAATGTTTTCAGGCGTTACAATCCCGAAACACCAGTGCTGGTTCTCGGTCCGGTCGGCTGGAACTCTCACAGAGCTGATGAGTGGGCTGAGATCGAAAGTATAGAAAAACTTCTCGAATTATATCGTGATATAGGAATGAAATTCGGTGAATATTGCGGTTAAATACTATTTCGCAAGGATCAGTTTATTGGTTACGAACTCATTTCCATATCTTAAAACAGAATAGTATACTCCGCTTGAAAGCCTGCTGCCGTCAAATTCGAAGGAGTGCATTCCTTTATCAAGCTGACCTTTAAAGACCTCGACGACCTGCCTTCCCCTGATATCAAAAATAAGCAATTCGGCGTTTTCCCTGTCAGGCATTTGGAAAGTAATCGTTGTATTAGGATTGAAAGGATTCGGATATGCTGTTAAAGAAGTATTGTTTATTAGATTAGCCTCACTATTAATGCCAGATGAATAATTTAGTTTATCAGGAATTACGACCATATCGATCCAGGCTGTATAGTCATAATAATAAATGGTAGTAGAGGTACGGTTGTATACCCATCTCAATGACCGTTTTCCGGCTCGAATGTTAAAAGACATCAGCCTCCAGTCGTTATCACCAGTCCACAGATCAGCAGATTCGGTCTCAGAAATATTTAGATCATCGATATAAAAATTCAATTTATCATAATAAGGTCTTAAAGATGTTTTATATGCGAAAATCAGAGTTCCGGGTTCCAGAAGATCGAGTTCGATACTGATCTCAGATTCCTGATTGGGACCTACGTCTCCTGAACGGAGTGAACGTTCTCCCGTATATGACTGACCTTCTGTTACCGACCATTGAGCGTCTCCTGCGTGAATCCAATCTATCTTTGAATTTCCGATGTCAGCTATTTCAAAATCCTCGTATAATTGTGTAGGATTAATTACTTCAAAGACGGTTTCAACGAAAATATCTCTATCAGGTATTTTTGCGATCACGCTGACAAATGAATAACCTTTGACCGAAGTCGGGTCAATTAAAAAATCACTTCCGGATATTTCAGCTTCCAGAATATAATTATTTGAGACATTTTTTACAATGAACTCCACATTTGACCGGTCATTATATTGGAAGTAATCATTAAGGTCGATCCGGTATGTCGATCCTGTTAACAATATTTTGTCACTTGCTTTTCTCAGATAAAGGTCATGAAAGGACGCAATTGCTCTTTTGATCATTATATCAATTTCTTCTGCCGAAGCAGAATTGTCAAGAACACCGATTATGTTGTTATTCTTTCCGATGAAATTGAAATTATAAAAGAAATTAGACATATATCTGAAACCGAGTTCATCGGTTATAGCCAGATTGTAATAAATATTATTGGAAGTCTTGAATCTTAAAAGATCGTTATATGTATTAATGTTGAAAGAAGCGCCAACTGCGTACAGATCATTTGGATTTTCCTGAAGATTAATGGCTTTCTGTAAATATCCCGCCTCCGGCAGGACTCCTATGCCGGTTCAGGAGAAACACGCTTCAAAAAAATATAGAACAACAGCCTTATTCTGAGACGTAAGGTCAGCAACTTTCTGCCTTGAGTAAAATATATTTCCGGACTTATCCCATAAAGCATCCTTAAAGCTGATTTCTCCTGTTCTTGCGTGATTTTCAGAAACTGATCCTAAAATAATTGAATTTACTGAAATTATTATGACCGCAATTATTTTCAACATACTTCCGACCCCTCTTAATTTGTTTTAAGTATAAAAACATCAGCTGACAAAAACTATGAAAAAAATCATATTATTACTTCAATGTGATGGTTCATTTTATTTGCATTTACAGTTTTTTTTTAATATTATTAAACGCTTTAGAAATGAACAAAGAATTTACAGAATTGTTTATATAGGAAAAAGGAGAACAATATGCCTTTAGTAGCCATAATAATGGGAAGTCCGAATGACAAAGAGTATATGAAGAACTCTGAAGACTATCTTAAGTATTTCGGTGTTGAATATGAATTGAAAGTACTTTCTGCCCATAGAAATCCGGAAGCGGTGGCAGATTTTGCTAAAAACGCTGACAGTAACGGGATTAAAGTAATTATTGCTGCGGCCGGTATGGCCGCGCATCTTGGCGGTGTAGTGGCAGCCCATACTATTCTGCCTGTTTTGGGAGTACCGCTAAAAGGAGGAGTTATGGATGGTCTTGACGCCCTTCTCTCAATGGTCCAGATGCCTGCAGGAGTTCCCGTTCCTACTATGTCCGTAGGGAACGCCGGAGCAAAGAACGCTGCGATAACCGCAGTACAGATTCTGGCTTTATCAGATAACGATCTTAAGGAGAAATTAATTGAATTCAAAAGAAACGGCTGCAGAATATAAACGAACTCTCGTGATAGTTCCGACATACAACGAAATAGAAAATGTAGAGAGGATGATAAGCGCTGTAACTGATCTTCCTGAATCACCGGACATTCTGATCGTCGATGACAATTCTCCTGACGGAACAGGGAAAAAAGTAAAAGAAATATCTGCGGCAAATCAGAAAGTCCGTCTAATTGAAAGATCCGGCAAATTAGGTTTAGGTACAGCTTATATTGAGGGTTTCAAATTCGCGCTAAAAGAAGGTTATGATCATATTATCGAGATGGATTGTGATTTTTCCCACGATCCGAAAGATATTTCACGGCTTTTAGTCGAGATGACGGAGAACGACCTTGTTATAGGCTCACGCTACATTCAGGGTGTAAATGTTGTTAACTGGCCGCTGAAAAGACTTCTTCTAAGTATTGGAGCGTCTTATTACACTAGGATCATAACCGGTATGCCGCTACGCGACGCAACTTCCGGATTCAAATGTTTTAAAAGAAAAGTAATCGAATCGATCGATCTTGATAAGATCAAATCCAACGGCTATTCCTTCCAGATAGAGATGCATTATAAAACATGGAAGAATAATTTTAAAATAAAAGAGATACCAATAATATTCACCGACAGAATAGACGGGCACTCAAAAATGGGAAAAGCTATTGTAAAAGAGGCTATATTCATGGTGTGGAAATTAAGGTTCCCTTTTTTAGCAGGAAAAAATTAACATAAATCGGGATGACCTGTAATGGATCTGTCCGTTGTTATCGTCAATTATAATGTAAAATATTTTCTGGAAAATACTGTTCGTTCGCTGATCGATACCGTCAAAGATCTTAGTTACGAGATAATAATAATCGATAATGCATCCAGAGACGGAAGTAAGGAGCACATAACATCAAAATTCCCTGATCTGAATTACATTTATAATGAATCCAATCTCGGTTTTGCCAAAGCCAACAACCAGGGTTTAAAGATAGCTAAAGGTGATTACGTTCTGATACTTAATCCGGATACGATAGTAAAAGAGAACTCAATTAATCTTCTTATAAATTACCTGAGAAATAATGAAATGACAGGGCTGGTAACATGTAAGATAATCGGTCCTGAGGGAACACTTGACGCATCGTGCCACAGGTCGTTCCCGACCATCTGGAACTCATTCTGTCATCTTTCAGGTCTCAGCAAACTGTTCCCCAACTCGAAGCTGTTCGCCAGCTACAACCTTTTATATTTAGAAGACGACAGGATAGCCGAAGTGGATGCCGTGTCGGGATCATTTATGCTTCTGAGAAAAAACATTATAGACGAAGGCATTTTGATGCCTGAAGATTATTTCATGTACGGCGAAGATATCGATTTCTGCTATCAGATAAAAAAGCACGGGTATAAGATAGAATATGTACCGATCTCAGAGATCGTTCATTACAGGGGGCAGAGTTCAAAGAAGGACAAGATCAAATTGAGGAAGTATTTCTTTGACTCAATGAAGATATTCGTTAAAAAGAATTACACATCCAAGTATTCTCTATTCTTCAAGTTCATACTTGACCTGGCCATAATGTTCTCTTTCATCATTTCGATCGGAAAGATAATATTCAGAATGTATCTCTTACCTATTATCGATATAATGTCTTATGTGATAGGATTGTGGACCGCTCTTTTATTTTATAAACCTGTACTTGTTCTTATGGGTAAGATAGAATCCGGCTGCAGTACCAACATCAGCTTCGATATGTATCTGATCGTATCGCTGCTTTACATTATTATACTTCTGCTCATTTTCTATTTTTCAAAACTCTACGGAGAGTTTAAATTTTCATTCAGGAAATTCTTTTTTTCTGTAAGTTACTTTGTTCTAATATCTATGAGCATAACATATTTTATGAAGATATTTGCTTATTCAAGGATTATTTTGGCACTTATGCTGTCGATAACTACAGGGATGATGTTCGTATGGAGATTCATGCTCCTCAGAAGAATAAAATTCTTTCTTGACAAAACTCTTATTGTGGGGATCGACGATGTTTCTTCAACGGTTATAAAATATGAAGATGTTCTTGCAAATGAAGGTAAAAGCATAATTGGTTTTGTTGATACAGGGGAAGATTATCTGGGTAAGAGTATTGATAAGTACGCTGTGCTCGGAAGAATTGATAATCTGAAAGAGATAATAAAGATCGAACAGGTCAACAGTGTAATTTTCTCTTTAAAAAGCATTTCACTTTCAAAAATCCTTGTTTACAGAGATATGCTCGAGTACAATAAGGTCACATATAAAATACTGCCGGATTTCATAAATACCCAGGGCGGTGCTATCAACTATATAAACATTTCTCAGTAAAATAAGGAGTCTATTCATGGAAACAATAAAAAATGCTGTAAAATGGTTTTTTAAAACAACTTTTACTGTAATGATAGTTTTTGCGGTATTGATCTTCTTTTTGCTTGCTTTTATAGCTAAAATGTCTTTCGATTCCATAAAGCAGGTGCCTGTAAATATGGATTCCTATATTCAACTGAGTTTTCCTCACGGGTTGTCAGAGTGCCCGAACGATTTCATTGACCTGTCGGAATTCAGAATAACTGAATTAAATAAAAGGGGACTGACCCTTGGTGAAGTGATCGCCAGGCTGTCAGATGCGGCGACCGACATCAGGATAAAAGGTATACTGATCGATCTTGACAACTGGAATTTGACATATCAGCATACGAACGAGATCATGAATTGTCTGAAAGATCTTGAAAACAAGCATATAATCGCATACGGAAGCAGTATAAACAATGCAAGCTATCTTGCGGCTCTTTCTGCGGACGAGATAATAATAGATCCTTCCAGTTCATCAAGTATAATTATAAACGGTATAAGTGCAAGCGTCCCGTACTTCAAACAGCTGGGTGACAAGATCGGAGTAGATGTTGAGGTTATACACATTGGCCAGTTCAAGGGAGCAGGAGAGAATTTCGCAAGGGACAGTATGTCTGACGAATTCAGAATTAGCATTGAAAGGATAATTGACAGCAGAATAGATATTTTTTCAAAGGCAGTATCAGAATACAGAAAACTGGGCAAATCCGGTTTTACAGAAAGCCTTGTAAGCGGTGAAATGGTATTTATCACTCCGGAAAAGGCTATTGAATTGAAACTTATTGACAGAGCTTTGTCTTATGATGAAATTCTATCCGAAAATCTTATAGGAGATAACCAGATAATTAACATTTCTGATTACGAAGTGGCAGCGTTGAAAGAAAATTATAAAAACCGTATAGCAGTTATCTATGCTGAAGGTAATATTGTTGATTCGGATAACGGGTCTTCATTTTCAGAGAATGTGATTGATCCTGCAGGGATCGAAAGAATAATAAAAAAAATAAGAAAAGATAAAAATATCAAGGCTGTAGTTTTGAGAATTAATTCTCCCGGAGGATCAGCTTTGGCATCCGAAAAGATACTCAGGAAGCTGATAAACCTTAAAAATGAAATGCCCGTTGTTGTATCAATGGGTTCTACTGCTGCCTCTGGAGGATATTATATTGCCTGCAACGGAACAAAAATATTTGCTGACCAGTACACGATCACAGGTTCAATAGGCGTAGTATCAATGATACCTAACTTCAGGAATATGCTTGAAAAACTAGGTATTATAAATCAAAAAGTCATGAGAGGGAAATATTCCGATATTTTTGACTTATCTAAAGTCAGATCATCAGACGACACTGAGTTGATGAGACTTTCAATGCTGAGGATCTATGATGAATTCAAGGGCCGGGTTTCTGAAGGTAGGAATATTTCTATGGAAGAACTCGAAAAAATAGCTCAGGGTCAGATATGGACAGGGGAGCAGGCAAAGAAAAACGGACTTGTCGATGAGATAGGCGGTCTGGAAGCCGCGATCGAAGAGGCGGCGAAGATATCAGGGATCGAAAATTACGAAACAATTTCTTTTCCGGAGAGCAAAACATTTTCTGAGAGATTATTCAATACTGACGCTGATGATGCGTCGGTTTATTCAATTTTCAAAAATACAGGAATGATGGATAAGGAACTTAAAATACTGAGAACGGCACTGTCCTTAGAAGGAAGACCATCGTTAATAATGCCGGTAATCATTGAATAGTTCAGTAATCAACTTTCCAAAGGAAAAGTCCTCTCGGAGAAATTGTTTTTGGCGAGTACTTTCTGTCTTTTTTATCAAAAATTCCGGTAATATCAGTTTCGCAGATATTTCCTCTGTTCAGTTCGAGGAATACAGATACTATTATTCGCACCATGTTCTGAAGAAACCGGTCAGATGAAATTTCCATTACTACTTCGTCTTCCTGCATGAAGAAGTTCAGACTCTTTACATCACATATATAGTTGTTAACTTCAGCGTGCGTAGAGCAGAATGACTGATAGTCCTTTTTCCCTACAAAAAGACCGGTAATATCGTTGAGTTTCTTTATGTCGATATCGTAAGGGTACAATAATGAATATTTATTTCGGAATATACTGCATGTTTTTCTAAAAAAATATCTGTAAGTCCGGCATTTAGCATCGAATCTCGCATTGAAATCTTCATCAGTAAGCTTTGATGAAACCGCATGAATATCATTTGGCAAAAGGCTGTTAAGTGGGTAGGATATTTTATCAGGAGGTATAGGTGAGTAGGGAATATGAAAATTTACTGTTTGCTCCCTGGCATGTACTCCAGAATCAGTTCTGCCTGCAAAAACTGCTGAAATATTATGGGAAAGCAATTTTGTTAGAGCCGACTGAAGTTCACCTTGTACGGTCCTGCCGTCAGGTTGTATCTGTGAACCGAAAAAATCACTGCCGTCATACTGGATCTTAAGGATTATATTCATAACTTCAGGAATGTTAGAAATAATAAAATAATTGAAAGTGTCAAAATGAAATAATCCGATATGCGTAGTCTGAAAACATACTGAGGATAAGAAAATGAAGATATATTTTTTTTGGTAAACTCATCTTCGAGCTCAGCAGCTTTTGAGAAAGCGTCAAGGAAAAGTTTAACGAGTAAAGAAATATTCTTTTTGATGAAGGCAGTATCTTCAGCTTCATTACTTTTATTTTGTTTTTTATTTGAAATTTGGGATATCAGAGAAACACAGAATTCCATTCCAATTAAAGTTGAAAAGGCTATTTTCTTCAAATTATCTCGAATAAAAGGCGAAGGTAAGTAAGAAACTAATTTTTCTGAAGCGGCAAGAAGATTTTTAAAATCTACAAAATAATTAAGCCATACACTCATAAGTATAAGAACAGTGAATCTTAAAAACAGCAATAATGAATCGTAAAGATCGGATGATATTATTATCGAAAATGAAAAAGAAAATATAAGGAATATCTTGTATTTCAGCAAAGGTAACAAAAAAAGTTCTCGGGTTTTACATATGAAAAATAAAAAAAATAAGACTGCAGGAAAAAATACGGCATACACTGTGAATGATCTGTTGAGAGAGAAAAAGACAGCTGACGATATGAACAAGAGAAATACAGCCGCCGGATTTAATGAATTTTCAGTGCTCATGTTAAAACGGGCAGAAAACATCTGCCCGTCGGTCGTAATGAAATTATCAGTCAAGATTTTCGTACAGATATTTTACCTGTTCCCTAAGTTTGTACTCCAGTTCTCTTGAGTTGTCATACAAAGGTTTAAGCGCTTTTTTTGCCTTTTCAATTTTTCCCGCCTGAATGAAACTGTTCCCGGCATAGTATAAAGTACGGTCCCTGTGTAGTTCTCTGTCGGCGTAAGCGGCTTTCATATAATATTCACCGGCTTTTTCTGCCAATTCAGGCTTTTTTTCTGTCAGCCATTTATCCATGTAGAGTCCGCCGAGAAGATTATTGACGGAAAATTTAAAGGTTTCGTTCACTGTTACGGATCTATTGTTTTCAAGAAGTTTAATCGCTTCGTCACTGCTGTTCTTTCTCATGTAGGATCTTGCGACCAGTATCAGAATATCTCCCGCAGAATCAAAACCTGAGAATGTATCAATATACTCCGGTCCTTTTGATATTACGAGATCGTCATTCCCGTCATAGAACGCTTTCTGTATCTCAAAAAGTTTATCAGCGGATACAAGCTTATTTTTTTCTTTGTTCGAAGTGTAAATGTTAACTGAGATTATGATAACAGCGATCATAACGACAATGGCTGTTATATGATTTCTGTATTTTTTTAGGAACTCATATACCGCCATCATTTCTTCATTTTCCGGTTTTCTTCTGTACTTGATATTCATTTTATATTCTCCTTTTTGCAAATCTAAATCAGTTTTTATACGCTCGCTCTTGGTACTCCCGAGAGGAGTTGTCCTTTTCAAGGTTTGTACTCCCGAGAGGAGTTGCCTTTTCAAGGTTTGTACTCCCGAGAGGAGTTGAACCTCCGACCAATGGTTTAGGAAACCACTGCTCTATCCACTGAGCTACGGGAGCAACATTCTATTTT
>JAFGUL010000234.1 GCA_016938535.1 Candidatus Delongbacteria bacterium | reverse complement strand
TCTATCTCAAATTTTAAGAGACTGTGACATAACAAAAGATGATCTTAGAAGCGTACTTTAAATTATTGGCTATTTGGCTTATCCCCTCTTTAGTGACTGATTACTACTATCCCACAACATTGGAAAAATATCCTATCCCTTGTTTTCTTTACCTTGTGGGCTTTTTTCCATGACCGTTAGCCTTCGTTTTTTACAAGGAATGTTATTTTCGGCATCCAAGGTCCGAATACCTGTTCCCTGATCAATTCAGTTCTATAGAAAATTTATAATATTCTTAAAATGTCTCGAATATGCTGGTCACGGGAGTTATATGACCGCAATACAAGCATTTCTCGAATTTCGGGTTCAATGTTTTCCCGCACTTCCCGCACTTTTTCACTCCGAGTCTGAGCTTACCGTCCGCCGTTCCGTCGAGCTTGTCTATCTCCCTGACCCTCTCTATCAGAGCGTCCTCGTTGATCTCCTTATCGTCCTTTACAAAAGTCCAGACGGCCATAGTAACGAGCTTGAGTCTTTCAAATTTATCTTTGAGTTCTTCAATGTCCGACCTCGACGCTCCGAGATCCGGTTTCTGCGGCTGATAATTACCGCCCGGTGGTATAAATCCTATCGGCATAAGCCTCCCTTTATCATGAAATTATTATCCTGGGTCTGATAACTCCCGCCCTTATCCTTGTGCGTCCGTTCAGGCTTGCGATCCGTCCCTCGTTCTCTTTGAAATATTCAATATAGTCGCTGTTCATTTCTTTGTGCCCGAAACCTTCCGTGAGCATGAAAGTAAAACCGATATCTTCCTTTCCTGTTATGGCGACGCCGATCTCCCTGCCTGAAAAATCCACCCAGTCTTTATTGTTTATTGATGGCGCAATCACGCCTTTGAGCTTGAATTTTGCCGCCGATTCCAGAATAGACCTGTTCACAGGGTCAGTAAATACGGCTATCATTCCGTTATAGCTGTCGCTTAATCCTGTGACCGCTGACGCCGATTTCAGTTTACCGTAATTCTCCCCGCCAAAGCCGATTATGCAGTATGCGTAAGATCCTTCCACCTTAATATCCGCGGAAATGTCCTTATGAACTTCCGTAACAACGCCGTTAACAAGAGAATTTAAGATGAAAGGCTTCGACCTGTACTGAATCGATATCTCACCCGTCTTATGATCAATTTTCGTAACATTCCCCGTGGACGGAGCTTTTAAGCAGCTGTGTTTTCCTTCAATTTCGCTCATTCCGCTGTGACAGTCCGGCTTTGATTCGACAATAGAATTCATAAGGTCTTTTATAGAGCTTCCTGTTGTTGTCTGAGCCATCACCTGCCCTCTTATAACAAAATCACCTTCCGAGCACTTAAGATACCTGCTCAGCTCTTTAGGCTTAATCCCCATTTCTTCGGCCGCATTGAAAGTAAATTCCCTGTCGTCGTAATCCTGTATCTCTTTAAGCACGATCATACCGAAATCATCTATCTTTACGACCTCACCTCTGACAATAGACTTGTAAGTTGAAGGCATTACGCTTTCTTTCTTCTTATAGCTGAATAAAGGCTGACCGTATTCGACAACATCGCCCTTTTTTATCAAAAGACCGCTTGAGATCTCTTCTTTTGTAAGTTTGGAGTTCCCTGCCTGCATCCTGATATTGACCATGTATATTTTTGGCGGATTAAAAAGATTCTTTCCGATCACAGAGTCGATATTTATCCTTTCGCCTTTCTGAACAAGTATCTCGCCTTTGTAGGGAAGCGACCTTGATATCTCAAATTCTCCCCTGAATATCTCATTTCTGCCTTTAAGAGCCCCCGAACCCGTCTTAATTTCTTTTACTCCGCCGTACAGAGCTTTGAACATGACCGAGCTGTCCTTTGAACCGTTTCTGGGCCTGCAGTCCAGTAAGATCGGGGACTGAAGGTCCGCTTCCATTACAGTACCGTTCGTGCCGAAGACAAATCCGTTCATTGCCTCGAACCTGAAATGTCCTCCTTTTTTCATGAAAAACACCTCTCCCGATCTCATTTTCACGGATGAGTTATCGTACAGGTCGGTTATCGAGAGAACTTCCACAGGCTCTTTGCTCTTCCCCGCAAGCGAAAATACCGTGCATATCCTTTTGAGCGATTCCCTTTCGAATACTTCGGCGGCTTTTTCAGGGTCGATCAGGGACAGCCTCCCCGTCTGCGGAGATTTGAAATGCTTATCAACATATATTTCTGTGATCCCGACAGGGGAAAATCCCTCGTTAAGCATAAAAATAATATCTTCTGCATTTTCGGAGGATGAGATCACCCCCCCCGCTCCTATTATCCTGTTTATGTGCGAAAGCTGGAACAGTATCTCCTTATCGGCAGACAGATTGAAGACTTCCTCGAACGGGCACAGTTCATGCTCTGCAAGAGCTTTTCTTCTTTTGTCCAGACTTCCCATTTTAGAAACCTGATAGTTCATTCCGATATGCTGATCCCAGGCAATCCGGATACCCTCGGCGGCGCAGGAAAGTTCAATGAATCTTTCACCTGCGGTCTGCGGGATATATTCCGGATTTAAAGTTTTGTTCGAGATATAGTTCCTTATGTCATTCTCGCCAAGCAGACCGCAGAGGTTCGCCGATATTTTTTCCGATCCTGCTTCCTTGAGCACATTCGAGAGAGAGTAGCTCATGCCTATGTTCGCCGACACTGTCCTGCTGATATTCGAATTTACGCAGGAAAAAATATCGGTCGTCGCGCCGCCCATGTCAACAAGAAGCATATTCTCCCTGTGAGATTCATGATAAGCCTTCAGGATCAGCTCCACCCCGGCGGGCGTGGGGAGAATGTCCCCGGCCACCGCTTTCTTCACCTTCTTGTAGCCCGGTGCGTTCTCCATAACGTTTTCCATGAAAAGCTGATGTATTTTGTCTCTCACCGGGTCGAAATTAAAGTGTTCGAAGTCCGGCCTGATATTTTCCGCCGTATGTATATGAAAATGATCCCCCAGAATATCTTTCACGAACTCACGGGCTTCGACGTTCCCGCAGAAAACGAGCGGGATCTGCTCCTCCGGCATGAATTTCGATCCCGGTTCGGCAAGAGCCAGCAGTTCGGCCTGCCTCAATGTGCCCCATACGCCTCCGCCGTCAATTCCTCCGGCCATCAGGATCATGTCGGGATGTATCTCCCTTATCATCCTCATTTTCTCCATCTCCAGCATGCCGTCGTCCACTGCGAACGATCCCGTGATCACCGCTCCGGCGCCGTACGCCGTCGCTTCGGCGGCCTTTCCCGTTTCAGCCTTAGTCAGCCCTAAAACGAGCATCTGGAGCCCGCCGCCTGCCGAACTTGTCGCCAGAAAGGGGACTGTTATCTCGCCGGCCGGTCCGGTTAATGACATTCCCGATTTTTCTTCAAGTAACTTGACCGCGTTATTCAGTCCGATATTCACATCCTCGTACGGCCGTTCAACAGTTGTCGGCGCGTTCGAGATCGCTTTAAAATAATATTTACCTTCTTTTAATTCAAGAAGAAGACCCTTTGTAGTCGTGCTTCCGATGTCCGCTATAAGTATGAATCTCTCATCTGAAAGGCTCTTCATTTTACGCCTCCGGTATTTTATGATATTATAATTAATTATGCCTGTGAATGAAAGAGAATAATTTTTTATTTTTCCTGATATCTATATCTCACCTTTCAATGATTTTGAAATAACTTCTCCTTTTGAATTGACGTGAAGCTTTTTGTAGATATTTTTAATATGAGTAAATATCGTACCCGGTGATATTTTCAGACGATCTGCTATCATTTTGTAAGACAGTCCGTCAACAAGTCCTTCAACAACCTGTTTTTCTCTGTCCGTCAGGTTTGAATCTTCACTTTTTTTCTTCTGAGGCCTGAAAAATTCAAGCACTTTTCTGGCTACGACAGGTGACATCGGCGCGCCTCCGTTAAGCAAAAGACCGATAGCATCGTGAATATCATCAAAAGATGTACTTTTTAACAAATAACCCGATGCTCCCGCCTGAAGCGATTCGAATATTTTACCGCTCTCGTCATAATTTGTGAGCATTACAAGGTCTATTTCAGGATACTTTTGTTTGATCAGTTTTACACCTGATATACCTGACATACCGGGCAGGTTGATATCCATTAAAATAAACGCGGGAAGATCGTCCGAATCAAGTGAATTCAGCACTTCTTCAACGCTTTCACAGCTGAATACGCATACAAATCTTTCATCCGAAGTGATGCATTCTGCTACATACTCTCTAACTTCCGAAATGTCTTCAACAATGCCGAATTTTATCATTCCCGCCCTCAATTTATATTCTCACTTTTACTTCTATAGCAACACCATTTTCTTCTACGATCTTCATAACACCGCCGATCTTTTCGGCTCTAAATTTCATACTTTTCATACCGTGTCCGCCCTGTGACTGCTTCTTACTGGAAAAACCGGTCCCGTTATCCTTGACTTTCAATTCCAGTTCGGATCCATTAAATTCCAGGCTGACAGATATATTTTCAGCATCGGAATATTTAATGCTGTTATTCAGAGCTTCTTTGAAGATCATATAAATATTCTGCCTGATCTCCGAAGAGATTTTTGTATCCTTTTTTATCCCGACCGACCTGTAATTGATTCCGATGCTGCAGTCTGAATTCATTTTAAAAACGAACTCTTCGATCCTGTCCGACAATTCTCCAAGAGTATCATTCCCGGATTCTATTGACCACACGATGTCGCTGAACGTGTTCATAAGCTCTTTTGTGCTGCTGCCTATCTTTTTTGCCGTTTGATTTATCTTATCTGTATCTTTCGATCTTCTGATCATCTCGGTTCCCATAAAAATACTTGTAAGCGAAGAACCTATTTCATCGTGCAGGTCGCTCGCGATCTTGGTTCTTAATCTTTCAACCTGAAGTATTTTATCCACTCTGGCTTTGTAGATGATCCATAGAAACAATAAGACAAGTATTCCGAGTACAGTTCTGAACCACCATGTTTCATACCAGGGTGGAAGGATTGTGAACCCGTATGAGAGTTTATCCGACCAGTAACCCCATTCGCTCATAGCCATAACTTCAAAAATATACTTTCCCGGATTTAATCCTGTATATCTGATTTTTCTTTCTTTTGCGTATTCCCACTTGTCGTCTAAACCTGCAAGTCTTAATTTGTACACGACTTTCTCGGGAGAAGGAAGGTATATACCGATGTATTCGAAAGTCAGAAAATTCTGGTCGAAAGCGAATTCATTTTCATCCGGTACGATTTCATCTTCGAACAGCCTTACGGTGTTCAAATGCATCTTCGGAGGTTTGGCAACCTTCTTATCAGCTTTCGGATCGTAACAGCTAACACCTTTAACAGTTCCGAACCACAGTCTGCCTTTACTGTCCTTATAGGACGCGTCTCTTAAATTGTCGTCGCTTATCAAACCGTCTTTTTGATCAATATTTCTGATATTAATTGAATCGCCAACAAAGGTTAATACATCAATTCCCTGACCTGTGGCGATATAGATATTTCCGGAGTTGTCTTCTTGTATTGAGCCTATTGTATTTCCACTGAGTCCGTCTTTGATACTTAGATTATTGACTTTCCCTTTGTGAAATATATTAAGCCCCTTACCATAAGTACCGTAATATTTTCTTCCTGATTTATCTTCATAAATTGAAATTATTTTCAGACCACTCAGCCCGTCATTTGTAGAGATCGAACTGAAATTATCCCCGTCTTTGATAACTACTCCAAGGTAAGTCCCGAATTCTATTTCCCCTTGTGAATTTTCAAAAGCAAACTGCACATACTCATCTTGCATACCGTCTTCTTTTGAATAGTTTATAAACTTACCGTCTTTTAAAACACTTACTCCTTTCTTTGTGCATACATACAAAGATCCGTTCTTTGAATAATAGAGCGAGAAAATCTGATCATCTATCAAACCGTCTTCCGAAGTGAGTTTCATTATTTCATTGTTCTCACTAAGTATATTAAGCCCTGAAAGTGTCCCGATAAATATTTGACCCTTTCCGTTACCGGTAATTTTTCTGATCTTATTTCCTGTCAGTCCATCTTCTGAAGTTATGTAAGAAAATTTCCCGTTCTTTAAAACACTTACACCATTCTCAGTGCCGAAGTAGAATACTCCGTTTTCATCCTCGTAGATCGATTGTACAATATTGTCACTAAGTCCATTTTCGACAGTAAAATTCTTAAAAATATTCGGACGGTAGATGCTAACCCCGCCTCCCGCGCTGCCAAAATAAATCTGTCCGTATGAATCTTCATAAATTGACCACACATCCGTTGCAGTAAGACCATTCTCTTTAGTTAAAAAAGACCATTTATCATTGAGATAATAGGCAACACCTTTGATACCCCCATAATAGATCAAATTGCTTTTAGATTCAAAGATAGCAGTGATTCTCGATTTAAAGAATTCATTGTTTGAATTTATTTTTTGCGGTTTCATATCTTTGAAAATTGAAAGTCCCTGATTGGTTCCGATATGAAGGTTTCCGAGTTTATCTTCCAGCACTTTCCAGACGGCATTATCCGCAAGTCCTGTTTCAGTATTTAATTCCTTCCATTTATTGTCCTTGAGTATTCTGACTCCAACTTTGTAAGTTCCAAAATATAATGACCCATCGATACCTTTGCTTATATTCCACACAGAGTTCGTTGAATCTAAATAAACTGCAGTATTACTTTTGTCCAACATGCATATACCATCATATCCTCCGAAATAATAATTCCCATTTTCATCTTTTTCAATAGCTGCAAGCTCTATATCGTACTTATCTATCTCTTTAAAAGCTTTTGTCATATTCCCGTTTTCATAAACGACAGAGCCACCACCATAGGTTGGAAAATATAATTTCCCGTCAAGATCTTCAAAAATGTCATAAATTTGAGCGGCAGGAAGACCGTTTGAAGTATGAAAGTTTAGAAATTCCACTCCATCCCATCTGCTGATGCCTCCCATAGTCGCAAACCATACATATCCATTTATATCCTGATGGATCGCGCAGATATCAGATTGCACAAGCCCGTCTTCCGTTGTCAGATGACGGTGAACCTGGATCTGAGAAAATAGACTGGCAAGGAAAAACAACAGGAATATTTGAACTGATTTTTTTCTCATTATTTCAAATATACAATACATGAAGAGCAATGGTCAAGCACAAAATTAGTTCAGTCTCATATAAACATAGGATTGAATCGTAAACCGAAAATAACTATATTCATTTAATAGTGAAGAAGTGAAAAGAAATTCAATTTAGGAGGAAAGTATGAAAAAGGTTCTATTAGTATTTATCATGGTTATTCTCTCATCCGTGTTTGGTAATACTTTCTATGTGAACTCAGTAACCGGAGATGACGTAAATAATGGTTCTATCGGATCCCCGTGGGAACATATTTCTTATGGGATAAATCTTCTCTCACCCGGGGACACATTGAACATTACAGGATATTTCGATCTTGATCTCGACAGTGGAGTAAATTATCTGGGAGTTCAGATCACGAATGATATAACTATTACCGGTCAGGGAGTAGATATGACCATAGTGCAGGCTAAAAACGGTGGTAGAGCCTTTTATATTCCGATCGGGTACAGTGTGAATATTAAGAACCTTTCGATCGTTGACGGTAACGATGAAGATTCGGAAATGGGGGGCGGTATAAGAAATGACGGCACACTGAATCTTTTCAATGTAAAAGTATCTAACTGTTTCTCAACTAACGGTGGCGGAATTTACTCTACAGGTGTGTTGACTGCTTCCGGAATAACATTAACAGGAAATACTGCATCAGACAATGGCGGTGGAATATTCTGTAATAAAAATACATCCATAACATATTCAACATTCAATCAAAACAATGCCGATAACGGTGCCGGGATCTATTTTGATAATTCAACAGGACTTGGATTTTCTTTAAATATGATTAATTGTACTTTCTCTGAAAATTATTCATCCCTTAGCGGTGGTGGAGTTTTTCTTAATGCAGATGAACATGGTCAGGGTCAGAAAATGGAATTTTCGATAAACTCATGTACTCTTGCCAGAAATATAGCAAAACAATATGGAAGCGGTATCTGCGCTAATGCAAATAAGGCAGAAATGGACATTACATTAAAAAATTCAATATTTGATAATGATATTGCAGATAATTACTATGCAAGTTCTACATTAAGCACAATTACGCCTGTTTCAAGTTATAATATTTCATCTGACGGATCATTACCTGATGCAACTGCGAACGGAAATATTGATAATACTGACCCGATGCTGGAAAATCTTGCAGATAATGGCGGGGGCACAAAGACTCATGCCTTAATGAGGATAAGTCCGGCAATGAATGCGATACCTTTTTTAGCAGGAGGAGGGGATTATAACGGAGCATCACTGGACGATCAAAGAGGTGAGTTGATATTTAATGCTGATAAAGATATGGGAGCTTATGAGTACAATACGAACAAAAGATTCTTCGTAAACATCGATACCGGTGATAATGCCAATGACGGATCAGAATTAGATCCGTGGAAATATATTTGCCACTCCGTAAATAATCCTGAATTGATCAATGGTGATACGATCGATGTTACCGGAATATTTCTACTTAACGAAGATCCTGATGTATCAAATATATCTGGAGCCAGGATTTATGATGACTTGATCATTCAGGGTCACGGAGCGGACATTACATTCATAAAAGCTCACCCCGACAGCGGGATGGCCGCAAGCAGAGTATTTTCAATTTACTCAGATAAATTAACTATTGAAGATCTGTCTATCATGAACGGTAAGGTCAATAGTGTTATAGGTGGAGCAGCTATATATACAGGTTCTGATCTGTCTCTCAGGAATATTAACATTTCAGGATGTTCAACTACCGGGAACGGTGGAGCGTTGTATATTGTGAACAACACTTCAATAATTAACTGTGCTTTGTTTAATAATCACTGCGGTCTTAATGGAGGATCTGTTTACTTTAGAAGAACTTTAGGGTCAGTGAGTGTGAATATTGAGAATTCAACGATCTCTAATAATACAGCTGATTCACTTGGAACCGGGTTTTATATTGAATCATCCGGGGGAAGTATCAGCAATCCTGCTGAAGTAACACTGAATATCAATTCATCTACAGTTTTTGGAAATACTTTTGAAACCCTTGTTTATTTAAAATCAAAGTATGATCTGACTGATGCAACTTTAAATTTCAACGTGAAGAATTCTCTTTTTGAAAACTTCAACGATGTTTATTATGCAGAAAATACTAGTATTCTGAATATTGAAAGATCGTTCACTCTTTCTAACGATACTACGATGCCGGACGGATCAATCAATGGAAATCAGAATAATGTTGATCTGAAATTATATCCTTTAGCGAATAACGGTGGTGGGACTTTTACGCATGCATTGAAAGAGGATAGTCCGGCTGTTGACGCTATATCAATAAGTTCCGGTTCAGGCAACTGGAACGGAGCACCTCTTCTCGATCAGCGCGGTGTAGCAATAATTAATAATCTTAAAGACATCGGAGCATTTGAAGGTTTTATTTCTGAAACAATAGGAATTCCGCAAAATGTCGTTTCTTCGATCGATTCAGGAGAGCTGACTATAACTTGGGATAATGTCGACGGTGCAACATCTTACATAATATATTCCTCTGTGGACCCTTATGATTCTTACAATATAGAAGACACAGTCTTTACAAACAGCTGGACAGGAACTATTACTGAGAACAAAGTGTTTTATTACATAGTCGCGAGCAATTCAAAGATAAGTGATGCCAATTCAGAAATTTCAAATTTAAAATATTCAAATAATCCAGGAGTGAAAAAATGAAAAAAACGATCCTGCTCTTAATTATGGTGTCCTTCGTGACATCCTTATTCTCAGCAACTTACTATGTTGACAGTACACGTGGTAATGACGGGTACCCGGGTACTTCGATAGGTCCCTGGGAGCACATTTCGTACGCAATTTCACAGGCTGTTGCGGGTGACACTCTAATGCTCTCAGGCACATTTTATCTCGGTCAGGATCCCGGAGTCACTTCAAACGGGATCGAGATCACCAAAAGCCTGACATTTATCGGGGAAGGGGCTAAGAGTACTTTTGTGAAAGCGCACCTTAATCCCGCTACAGCTGCTTACAGGGTATTCAAAGTAAATATCGGTTCTGCTGTTACGATGATGAACATGTCTATTGAGAATGGGGTTTCAGCAGGTAACGGTGGAGCTATTGTAAACTGGCATGTTCTTAATCTGATCGACGTGAATATCTCTAATAATCAGTGCGCTGACTACGGCGGCGCGATATTCAACTACGGAAATCTTACTTTTAACCGTGTGACCATGCATGATAATACTGCTGGTGAATACGGCGGCGCTCTTTACAGCCAGGGATTATATGCGTCTTTACAGAGCATCACTATGATAAATACAACTATATCCGGAAACACTGTTACAAACAACAGCGGCGGTGGTATTTTCCTGTTTGCTGCTGCGAACAGCCGTAATGTCACTATAGATTTTACAATGAACAGCTGTACCATTGCTGACAATACGACAGGAAATTCGACTGGTGACGGACTTAACTGCGTTACAGCCGAACCTTCAACTTATACTGCACTAATAGATCTGGACATAAGAAATTCGGTATTCGATAATTCATTCAATTACAATGAGAACATTTCAAGCGGTGGTAGTGTTAACCTTGCCAGATCATATACTTTCAGCAGTGATGAAACATTACCGACTACAAATTCATATTACAACAGCGTGGAGTGCAAGCTGGATCCTCTTGCGGATAACGGAGGACAGACCTTAACCCACGCGACTCAATACGGCAGCAAGCTGATAAATTCAATACCCGAAGGAGGTACTGCCTATAACGGAGCTCCTTTGACCGATCAGAGAGGCGTAGGTATAAGCAGAGGAAGCAATAAAGATGCTGGAGCTTTTGAATTCAATTTACCTGTTACTTTCTATCTTAACAGCGATACAGGGGATGACGATACTGGAGACGGTTCTCAAAGTTCACCATGGGCAAATCTTTCAAAAGCATTAGGATACTATTATGAAAATGATATAATTGATATGACCGGAACTTTTTATATGAGTGACGATCCGAATGTCAATGTTGCAGTTGCGAACGGTTATGTTTTAGGTCAGACAGCGAATCAAAACTATGTAATTCAGGGTCAGGGTGCAGATCA
This sequence comes from Candidatus Delongbacteria bacterium, assembly GCA_016938535.1. The sequence goes on along the minus strand of JAFGUL010000234.1, from coordinate 250 downwards.
GACTTTTTTAAAAGCATGTCCTGACGGCCAGACAGCAGAATCCAGACTTTTCCTGATACTTGAAGATTCAAGCCTGGAATTGTATGACATTTCTCTGCAGAACGGATATGATGACACTGGTGCGGGAATTCAGGCCAGAGGTGATCTGACACTTGATAGAGTAATGATAAACAACTGTTCCACTACTGCTTCCCAGAATGGTGGTGCAATCATGTTCAAAGGAAATCTCCTGGACATTACAAATTCAACG
>JAFGUL010000233.1 GCA_016938535.1 Candidatus Delongbacteria bacterium | reverse complement strand
GAGGATAAAATACGGAGAGGAATCCAAGTCGAAGCCTTCGCGCTTCCTGTCCGAGATCCCGGACGAGCTGTTCCTCTACCCGCCGTCCCAGGCGTCGGAAAAAGCCGCGGAAAGCGCTAAATCCAAGATCCGCGAGATGATGGAACGCCTTAAAAATAAGTACAAAGACGATAAATAAATTTCCTTTGACAAAACACTCCAAATTCGTTAAATATAACTTATAATAAATATCGAGTCCGAAAATGAATCGCGAGTTGGCAGAATACAACCGTCTTTTAAAGCTGAAGAATTACAGTCTCAACACTATAAATTCATATAACCACTGCTTTGAGAAATTTCTTGATCATTTCAAAGGGAAGGATATTGACAGCCTTACAAAAGATCAGGTCACCGAATATCTCTATCACGAATCAGAGAAAGGAATGTCTTACGGCTATCAGAACCAGATCATCAACGCTATCAAGTTCTATTACGAAAAAGTATTAGGCAGAAAGAAAGAATTCTATAACATACCCAGAGCCAAAAGACCTCAGAAACTCCCCGTCGTATTCAGCGAGGAGGAAATCATTCACCTGCTAAATCAGGTTAAAACCTTAAAGCATAAATCTATTCTTTTCCTAATATACTCAGCCGGACTCAGGATCAGCGAAGCAGTAAATATGAAGATCGGTGATATCGATTCGACCCGCAACGTCGTAGTAATCAGGGGTGGAAAAGGGAAAAAAGACAGGACTTCACTCCTCTCACAAAAGCTTCTGAACATGCTCAGAGAATATTACAAAATCTACAAACCTAAAGAATATCTCTTTGAAGGAGAGACCGGAGCGCAATATAATGTAAAGAGCATCCAAAACGTTTTCAACAAAGCACTCACTGCCTCCGGTATCAAAAAGAATGCGACAGTACATTCTCTCCGGCACAGTTTTGCAACACATCTGCTTGAACGGGGTACAGATCTGAGATATATACAGGAACTGCTCGGACACAACAGCTCAAAAACAACTGAGATATACACGCATATAACAAAAAAGGGGATGGATAAAGTTGTCAGTCCTCTCGATAATCTTGACATACAGTAGAAAAAAACGAAACGATTCGTATTTATTTCATGTTCGTGCGGAAATTCTCCAGCAAAACGAAACGATTCGTATATTTTCTCAAACCATGCTCAAACGTGTCAGCAAAACGAAACGATTCGTTTTTCCGCACGTTAGCGGAAATTAGACTGGTCATGCAAAAACAATTCGTCTGGTTTCAATCTATTTAGGCACAAAGATTTTATATTGAAT
>JAFGUL010000232.1 GCA_016938535.1 Candidatus Delongbacteria bacterium | reverse complement strand
CAAAAACCTTCCTATTTCATCGTTTATGTAAGGGTAATAAATGAATCTGTACTCGCCTTCGTCATAATAAAAACCCGGAAGGTAGTATTTTTTTTCTATCATTGTTCTTACGAAATTCTGGAATTTATTGTAGTACTTGAATGAAGGGGAGAGAGAGAAATTCCTTAAACCGCTTAAAGATTTTATGAAATAATTGAAATCAAAGAACGGGATGAGAGCGCAGTCTATATATTTTTTCAGATAGGAAACATTTTCTTTTTCGATCTTTAAGTCAGGATGCATCTCTTTTATGCTGCTCAATATTCTCGTGTTCTCCTGATGCGGAATATAAAAGTCTGCACTTACAGTTTCAGAGAAAGGGATGTTTTTCTTGAAGAATATGTCTTTAATATCCTCTCGCGTTGCAAATTTGTCCGCTTTCTTGCCGAAATCGCAGATCTCTATCCAGACGAGAAGGCAGGTGTTGCTTATTGAATATCTGTAGTCGCAGTGAAAAATGTATTTACGGGTCTTTTCCATGGAGATTTAAGCCTCAATATTAAAGGTCTAAAAATATGAAAAAAAAACATTTTCTGCAAGATAATTTTTATTTGGAAATATAATTATATCACACTAAGACTGATCTGATGCTGAAAGAAACTTTTCCACCGTACCTATCTTATCTTTGGATATTATGGCTGTAATCAATACACCGTAGTCAGTATATTCTTTTGAGATCACATTCGATATCTCGTACATTCTGGCTATCAGTTTCTGTTCTTCGAAAGGAAAGAGAAATTTATGCCTTGAGCTTTCATTTATCTTTTCATCGATCTTTTTCAGAAGGTCATCAATATTTTCTCCCGTAACTGCAGAAACAAATATCGAGTCTCGGTATTTATCCGAAAAAATTTCTTCCCTGATCCTGTATTCGCCCTGAAGGTCTATCTTGTTGAAAACATAGATCGAAGGAATTTTTTCTGCACTGATCTCTTTTAGTACCGAATTCACCGATTTGATGTGCTCCTCACAGCTGTCATCGCTTATATCAATTACATGTAAGAGCAGATCAGCATCCATCACATCTTTCAAAGTGGCCCTGAAAGAAGCTATAAGATTATGGGGAAGGTTTGAAATAAATCCCACTGTATCTGAAATTATTACATTCTCCCCGTTCTCCATCTCCAAAGATCTGGAAGTAGTATCCAGCGTGGCAAAAAGTTTATCCTCCACTAGAACATTTTCTCCGGTAACTTTATTGAAAAGGGAAGATTTTCCTGCGTTGGTGTAACCTACCAGACACACCTTCTTTGCATCGGCTCGGCCTTTTCTCTGAGTGATCTTCTGTGTCATGATCTTTTCAAGCTCATGCGTTACAGTGCGGATATCTTCTTTTATTATTCTTCTGTCAACTTCGATCTGCTTTTCGCCCATTCCTCTTGAAGCTCCGGTTGAACTTCCCGAAGCACCTCTTTCTCTGTCAAGATGCGACCAGAGTTTTTTCAACCTGGGGAGCTGGTATTTGAGCTCTGCAAGTTTGACCTCGAGCTTGGATTCTTTCGATTTGGCGTGTTTGTGGAAAATATCGAGTATGATCTCAGTTCTGTCGAGAACTTCAATACCGAAATCCCGCTTGATGTTTCTTGCCTGCATAGGGGAGAGTTCGTTGTCAAAGATCAGTATTTCCGCACCGCTGAACTCCATCTTGGTTTTTATGTCCTCTAAAAATCCTTTTCCGACATAAAGAGCTTTATTAATGTTCTTTCTGTTCTGTATAAATTTGTCGAGAACTTCTATCTCGGCAGTTTCAGCCAGTCTTTCGAGTTCGTCAAGTGATGAGTTCTTCTTATCATAATCCCTGCTGTCCAGGCATACGCCGGCTAAAAATGCTTTCGGGATCTGTATTTCTGTGGATATTGTTTCCATTCAAATTTCCTGAAAAAATTAATTATAATAGTTTGGATGCAAGTTCGGAAAGAACTGACCTTTCGCCTTTTTTTAATGTAACATGAGCACACAGCTCCTGATTTTCCAGTCTGTCTATAAGGTAGGCAAGTCCGCTGGATTCAGAATCGAGGTACGGAGAATCTATCTGATAAAGATCGCCTGTAAAAACCACTTTCGTTCCTTCACCGGCCCTCGTTACGATCGTTTTAACTTCGTGAGGGGAGAGGTTTTGAGCTTCATCAACAATAAAATATACATTACTTAAAGTTCTGCCCCTTATGTACGCAAGTGGTGATATTATAAGCTTTTCTCTTTTCTGTAATTCATCGATCATTTCATACTTGTCCGAACCTTCGTTGAAATTGTTCTGAATGAACTGGAGATTATCGTAGAGAGGCTGCATATAGGGTTCGATCTTATTTTGGGCTGTACCCGGCAGATATCCGATATCTTTGTTGCTTAACGGAACTATCGGTCTGCTCAGATAGATCTGTTTATATCCTTTCCTGCTTTCGAGCGCGGCGGCAAGCGCAAGAAGCGTTTTTCCTGTTCCTGCTGTACCGGATATTGTTACAAGCCTGATCCTGTCATCTGTAAGGGCGTTGATAGCGAAAGTCTGCTCGGAATTTCTTGATTTTATACCGAAAACCTCTTTCGGTTCCACCAGACTTACAATATTTTCAAAGTGATCATAACGGGCAAGAGCGGATTTTTCATTGGATTTAAGAATAAAGTACTGATTAGGCTTTAATGAAATAGCTTCAGAATCAGGGTCTTTTTTAAATTCCTCTACCCCGATCTTCTTTTTTGAATAAAGTACATTGATAGTGCTCTCGTCAATATCCTCCATGGTTTCAACACCGGTGAAAAGATCATCAGCACTTTTAACATTCCCTATCTGATAGTCACGGGAACTGAGCTCTAATGCTCTTGCTTTTAGTCTTAAATTCACATCTTTAGTAACAAAAACTACTTCTTTTTCCGGATTATCCAGTGAATAATTGAAGCAGGCAGCCAGTATGTGATGATCTTCTTTGCCTGAAACGAATTTATCTTTAAATCCTTCCCTGAATTTAACATCAGTAAGTACGAATACTTTTCCCATTCCTTCACCCAGAGATATTCCTTTTTTGAAAAGGGCTTTATGCGCTCCGTTTTCTCCGCCTGAAAGTTCGTCAATCTGCCTTGTGATCTCTCTTGCATTGAAATTGAGCTGATCATGACCTTTCTTGAATTCGTCAAGTTCTTCGAGTACAGTTATCGGGATGCCTATATCGTTATCATCAAAAGCCTTAAGACAGTTAAAATCATGTAAAAGTACATTAGTGTCCAGTATAAATGTTTTGCCTGCCATTTTACCTCCCAAATAATTTATGTGCAATTTACGACAAAAAGAAACGATATTCAATACGATTAAATTTTTTTTGACAATAAAAAAAGGCCTTAAAAAAGGCCTTTGTGCTGAAGAGGAGACTTGAACTCCTACACCCGAAGGCGCCACCCCCTCAAGATGGTGTGTCTACCATTTCCACCACTTCAGCATTATTCTTCTGTAGTACCTGCTTCTGCCGGTTCAGGTTCTGTAACTGGCACAGTTGTTTCTTCTGATCCAACTGGAACAGTTTCTTCCTGCACGGGAAGATCAAGTTTTTGATCAAGGGGCTGAAGACCGCTTACAGGCATTTCGGAATTTTTCTGTAATATTACACTTTGTTCTACATTATTATTACCGCCGAATTCAGCTTTTGACATTAAACCTATAACTATTGCCAATACGAAAAAAGAGGTAGTAAGCACTATAGTAAGTTTATGAAGGAAAGAAACTGTTTCCCTTGTTCCGAAAGTTGAAGATGCGGCACCGCTGACCCCGCCGAATGTGCTTGAGAGTCCGCTGCTTTTATCTGACTGCATAAGAATTGCTATCATCAGAAAGAAGGTGTTCACGACGAAAATGAATAGAAGTAAACCGTACATTATATATCCCTATTTTTATTTCAATTTTTACGAAGTGCAAATTTAACAAATATTGTTCGTTTTGTCAATTGTTTTCAAAACGATTTGTTTAACCAGAGATAAGGAATGCAAAACAGATAATCAAAAATAGACTAAAATGATATTGAAAACTGATTAAAACAGTATTTCCTATTATCAATGCACTTATCTAAAGAAATATTATACTGATAGGGAACATACTTATGCGAAAACCCCAAAACTGACAGAAAACCCGAAAAACACAGTTGTTAGTTTACATAATATATATTATGCGACATCGCTTGTAGCTAAGCTGTTTTGGGCGTATTATTGTCTATTCATACTGTATGTAATATATATTATGGTATATGTCTGATATAGTAATTGCTTTGTGAATTATTTTGTGAATAACCTGTCAACTTATTGAGCGAACCAAATTCTGCGTTTTAATTTCTGTTAACTGTTCTATAATCGATTTTTAATTTCGTTTTCGTATCTTTATCGATAATAATAAAAACCAGAAAAAAAAAGACGGCCACATCTGAGCCGTCTTCAAAAAATTCTGTTTTAAAGAATTATTTAATCAACAGTTATACTTTTAGATACATTTTTCGGAACATCAGGATGTACTCCATGTAGAGGAATGTGAAGCTTGTTAAGATATTTCATTTTCTTAACGCTCATCTTAAGTGCAAGAGACTGTAAAACCACTATGCTCGAGAATGTAGAAAGCAGCGTATCGTCAGTTTTAGGTAGTTTAACATAAACAAATTCGTAATGCCTGTTTCCGCTCTGTCCCGAAAGGCAGTTGCTGACAAGATCATCATTGGCTTCTGCGATAAGATAAGTGTTTGCACCTCTGATCTTATGGGTGTTTATCTGTGAGATCGTCAGATTCACATCTCTCGGTTCAGGTCCTGTAAGAAATATTAGCGGGTAATTAGTATCAAGGTTCTCAACGAAATTGAATTTTTTAATAGCGTCCTCAAATATTTTTTTGGCTTTGGGAAGAATATTGAAGGGTTTTACAGGCTCGAATATATAAGAGCTGAGGTCGGATATAAGTTTCGTTGTCTCTTTTTCGCTGAGTTTTTCTTTATGAGCTCTGACCATGGCATACTCGATAAGGTCTTTGTTGTACTTTATGAAGTATTCGAGATCTTCCGTGCCGAAAATAGTGTTAAATCCCAGGATCGTATTGGGACCGTGCTTGAATTCTGATCCTTCAATGCCCTGAGTATGATTAAGAACTGTTTCTCTTATCTTAAGTGCTCCCTCTTCAGCTACAGAACTGATCTTAGTGGCCAGAATGTGAATGCTGGGCTGCATAAATAATGAATCGGCCATTTTGTCCGTCTGCGACTCGGTAGTCCTCAAAGTCTCCTCTATAAGATCAGGAATGTAATTGAGTGTTTCTTTCCTTCTTTCAAGTTCTTTTCGTTTTATTTCAATATCCTTTGAACCTTTAAGCTGATCCATTTTGAATTCACCTACTTTTATGGCCAGGTAATAGAACAGAAGAACCTGGTTCATATAGCTTTTTGTGGCGGGAACAGCTATCTCCGGACCGCACTTAATAGGCAGATAGAAATCACTTTTCTCCTGAGCCAGGGTTGAATTTTCGTTGTTGACAATGGTGATCTTTTTAACTTCAACACCGGTAGATTCTATATCATTAAAGATATCTATCAGGTCTTTAGTCTCCCCGCTCTGGCTGACCCCGACGATCACATCTCCCTCACGAATTGAGTTGGAATACTGTCCCCTGAAGTTTCCGGGAAGTATCGGACTGAATTTAATGCCTGCAATCTCATTGAAAAATATTGCCGCAGTTTTTGTCGCGTTATAAGATGTACCGCATGAGATGGTGTATATGCTTCTGTGTTCTTTCCATGCATTGAAGATCGTTTCTGCAAATCTGTCTGCATGATCGTGAAATTTATCGAGCTCTCTTATTTCAGCTCCGATATCAAGTATTTTTGCGGTAAGCATATTGTTTTTCACATATTCATTACCTGATATGATATCGAGAAAAATGTTTGAGTAAGTAGAGAAAAATTCTGTATTTATAAACTCTTTCTTGTTAATGCTGTCTGAAAGTTCTGAAAAATCCTTATTTACAGTATCGAGTATCTTCTTGTATTCTTTCGATGACCTGAATTTTTCAAACAACTGCCTCTGCCCTTCCGGCGTATCTTCCCTGTAAATGTTCTTAGAGCTTTGTTTTACGAAATCGATCAGTTTATTTTTATCCAGTATTGACTTGATCCTCTTTGTACTTTCACTGCCCCTGTTGAAGAAAGCGATAAGTTTTTTTGAACTGTCAACCTGATTGAAGATCTCCTGATGCATGAAGAATTTAAAAGGTGCATTAAGTTCTGTATCCTCTGCTCTGAGCTTGCTTCTTGAAACCGGCACATCTATCTTCTGCCCTTTTTTGATCTCTTTTACCGTTCCGTCCTTATACTTCCATCTTATGTCCTTGAAGCTGTAAACCTGATATTCGTCGCTTGTATATTCTATGAATGTACCCTCTTTAAGGTCTATAACTTTTTTGGTGAATTTTAATATAGCTGTAAGATCTGATGATAGAAGTATATAATTGTTGCCGTCGATCGTTCCTTTTCCGGCGTAAAGGCTGCTTCCGGCCTTAATGGCATAAGAAATTTCGGTAACAGGATCAACAATTACCGCCGCGTATGATCCCACAACCCTTTCGGAAGCGCTCAGGATAGCCTCTTTCATACATTCTCTTCTGAGCTCTCTGTCGCTGTGGAGTTCTTCTTCGTGTTTTTCAAGATACATATCAAAATAGTGCTCCACTGTATGAACAAGCATTTCTCCGTCATTGTCGCTGAGAACCTTATGACCCTGATTCGTCAGAAACTCTTTTAGCGAGCCTGTGTTCGTGATATTTCCGTTATGCGCACCATACAGGTGCTTTTTACACTTAACTTCGTGCGGCTGGGCATTCACCTTGTTCACCGAGCCAAAAGTAGCCCATCTGACCTGACCGCAAAATATTTTACCCTTCATTTTGGTAATGCCGAGAGTGTTCACAAGTTCTGACGGAGCACCAACATCTTTTTTTAGAGTTATATTTCCTTTATCGTCCTGAATCGCTGCTCCGGTGGAGTCATAGCCTCGATACTCAAGACTTTTGAGAAGCTGAGAAGCGTATTTCCCCATATTTATGTTCATTTTCGCAAAAGACATCCCTAAAACTCCGCATCCCAGAGCAGGAACGGGGATCTTTAGAGTTATAACAGGTATTTTTTTAAGTTTTTCCTGCAATAAAGTAAGCATAATAGCACTCCGTTATTTTAGATTTTAAATCAAAGCGCGTTAAATATCTGAAATTAATTCTGTTTTATCAAGTAGTAAATTAGCTCCTTCAATGATTGACTTAACAAGCAGATTTATATATATTCCATAAACTTAAATGTTAAGCGGCGGAGGAGTACCGGTATGGCAGGAAAGAATATATTTATCATTATCGTTTTTTTATTGAGCATAAAGATCCACTCTGAATCCTTAGCAGTTGTTTTCAGCGGCAGCAATAACGGTTATTTCAGGGACTGCGGCTGACCGGCTGAAAGACTCGGCGGTCTTGCCGAAAGAAAAACAGTTTTTGACAGCCTCAAAACAGTTCACGACAACATAGTATTTATAGATTCGGGGGGGCTGCTCAGCAGAAGACCTACTCCTTCAGATGATGACATCGTGTCTGCGGTTTATCCTGAAATGGGTTATGATGCGGTGTGTATCGGTCATCAGGAATTTATAAACGGAATGAATTATTTCAAAAAGAATCTTTACGGAAAACTGCCCTTTGTATCAGCTAATCTGATGTTCGATGACAAAGATATGAATATCGAAAAATACAAAATAATTGAGACCAGAGACGGCATCAAGGTCGGTGTAACAGGAGTAAATTATATAAACACTTTCAAGTATCTTTTCAGAATGGATGCCCTAAATGAGAAAGATATAATTATCGGAACGGCTTTTGACGAACTCAGACCTGTCTTGAAAGAGCTTAACGAAAAATCGGATATTGTAGTAGTGCTCGCTCAATTGAGCGAAGAAGCATTAGT
>JAFGUL010000231.1 GCA_016938535.1 Candidatus Delongbacteria bacterium | reverse complement strand
TTAACTTTCTCGTTTATCTCTTCAAAGTTCTCCTTGAAAATTCTCAGGCTGTATTCGCCTTCAGGATAAAAGGTAGCGAAAGGAGTAACCCCGATCTTTATGCCGTCAAGATAGACCGAAGCTCCCTCCGGAACTGTATGTATTTCCACCGACACTTCAGATATTTTTTCAAGCTTTTCCTTAAAAAGCGTCTGCCCCGCCGCCACTTCGACTGATACTGTTTTTGGCCTGTACCCGGGCATTTCGAACCTTATTTCGTGCTTACCGACCGAAGTTTTAACCTGCTCTGTCCTGCCCTTCTTCACTCCGTCGAGGAATATTTCGGACCCGGGAGGATCGGACTGAACAGTTATCGCAATATCCTCTATCTTTTTTTCTTCGCCGATACTTTTTATGTCTATCTGATAGACCGTATTGCTTTTTACTTTGAACGGAAATGTGTGGCTTTTTGCAATATATCCGTCCTTCTTGAACTTGAGGCTCTTTGTTTCAGGCTGGAGATAGACAAGATAAATTCCCTCACCCCGGTAGTCGTGCTTTTCATAGCCGAAACCTTCGAACTGCATATCCTTCACATCCGTATGGACTTTTAATATGGCGCACCATTGACCGTTCACATCCTTATAAGGATATTTTGCGGCAGTAATATCACCTGAAAGTTCAGTCACATCTTTTGCGATCTCGAACTGTGCGGAGAATGTGAGTGCTGTCAGAAACATCATTGCAAAAAATAAGAGTCTTTTCATGTTTACTCGTCTGCTATTTTCAAACTACATTAAATTAAGAAATCTTAATATAAAAAGCAAATAATCCCTTTGACTTTAAAACATATTTAGGTTAATTTCAGATGTGTTAGTATAATCGGAAACGCCTGAGAAATGGACGAAAGATCAACTAGAATAAATATTATTGACAACAGGCTTCTTGAAGCCTGATTTGTAGCTAAAAAGATTTGGCAATCGGCAATTGCCAAATTCAAAATTTACGGGAATTTTATGAAGAATATTGACATACTGGCAGGAGAAATACAGAAGGTTCACGATTTTTTTCAGCATTACGCTTATAAGCAAATAGACCGGTCGCTAACTTTTAGAAACTGGCTGATCGGCTGTATAATTTTTGAATTCGAGCAGGAAGGAAGCAACAGGGCGGCTTACGGCGAAAATACAATTTCACTTTTGGCAAAAAAACTCAAGAAGGAAACCACTCTTTCATTTTCTTCGAGAAGTTTAAGACTCCACCGTCAGTTCTATACGGTCTATCCTCAAATTTTCGAGTCCAAAAACGCGAAATTTTTTCTCGCACAAAACAAGGCTGCAAAGATTTGGCAATTGCCCATTGCCAAATTGAGAGAAACAGCCTCAAAGACGGCAATTGAACAGCATACCCCCATAGACACACTTCTCGACCGTTTAAGCTTTACCCATTTCATCGAACTCATAAGATTCGACGACCCTCTCAAACGCGCTTTCTATGAATTTCAGGCAATAAAAAATAACTGGTCGGTATCCGAGCTCAAAAGAAACATCAACAGCCTCCTTTACGAACGCATAGGCCTGAGCAAAAACAAAGAAAAACTCATCGCGAAGCTGAAAAAAGAGACCCTTCAAACACCCGCCGACCTAATGAAAGAACCCTATATGCTCGAATTTATCGGAATGGAAGAAAGATCCGAATACTCCGAAACCCAGATGGAGCAGGCCATAATAGATCATCTTCACAAATTTCTGATGGAAATGGGCAGGGGCTTCTGCTTTGAAGCGAGACAGAAAAGGATCACATTCAACAACAGGCATTACAAAATTGACCTCGTCTTTTATCACCGCATACTCAAATGCCATGTCCTTATTGACCTCAAAATAGGCGAATTCGACCACGCTGACGCCGGTCAGATGAACCTCTATCTCAATTATTATAAAGAAAATGAAATGGCAGAAGGAGACAACCTACCCATAGGCATCATCCTCTGCTCGGAAAAAGACAGTACCCTCGTCCACTACGCCACCGGAGGACTCTCCCAAGAAGTGTTCGTAGGAAAATATATGCTCCAGCTACCTAAGGAAGACGACCTCAAAAACCTCGTACGCGAAGACATCGCCAAATACGGAGACTAAACCATCATTGCAATCCGTCAGTCCGAGCTTGAAAATTTTTATGCAAGTCTCAGTAAGGAAGCGTTTGGAGGGTAGGTGAGAAAATTAAAATAATTTCGGCTATTTTCCGGGTCTCGGTATCCTCCTTCCCGGTGTTTCAGTATCTGACCTACTTTCGCTCTCATCTGGAAAGTCCGTTAAATTTCTTGCAAAAAAAACAGCGTCAGAACCTGGTCTGAATCTTATTACTTCGTCTTTGGAATAATCAATATAAACTACTCTTTCAGTTATTGAAATAATCTTATTACTGTATTCTTTTCCTATTCTCGAGTTACCAGTAAATGCATTAGTAGATGGATCCAATTCTTTTTCAATATAATTACCCACTGGCAACATATCGCCGACTTTAACTTCTTGTGTTTTACCGTTGATACTAAATCTGGCCTTTCCGTTGAAGTAAAAAGAATAAGATACTTTGTCTCTTTCATATAACTCAATTTCGTCGGCTATAATCCAACTTGTTTCAGCTATATGTACAAGTTTAATAGATCTTTTCTCAATAATACCTTCGTTTAATTTCAAATTAAATTCCTGGGTATCATATCCATTTTTCAATATTTTCATTTTATAATTCCCCACAGGTACATCTTCGAATATCCTACTGCCTGTCGAGGTATATTTCTCTCCGCCATCTTCCCATAGTTCGACATTAGCATCAGAAGGTATTACAGCTACCTGTACCGTTCCGGTAGCAATTTCGGGATACATATCAATTGTTTTGTTTTCCTTTTTGCTGAGCATTACCCGCTCTTCGAGAGTTTTGGCTTTATTCATTTCGACTTTAACTGTGGCTACCTGAGGCGGAAGTTTTATATTCCTGTAGTTTGTTACCTGCTCTCCATTGATGTACACCTTTGCTTTATCATGCGTGTTTATGGTGAGTGTTGCCCTTATATCGGTGAGCTGGTATATCTTTTTTGTTTCCGGTGTTTTGATCTGGATCGTTTCGTTTATGTCTTCAAAGTTATCGCTTGAAAGTCTTATTGAGTAATTGCCGGGCGGGAAAAATCCGGGTGCCGGTGTTGTACCGAATAGCTTGTCGTCAATGTAAACTTTTGCTCCCTCCGGATTAGAGTTGATCTCAACTAAAGCGTCCTGTATTTTATTAAGGTTGTATTTAAACAGAGTTTTTTCAGCGGTAACTTCGATAGTTGCGGTTTTAGTTTCGTGACCGGACTTTTCGAGTTTCAGTTCATGTTTCCCGACGCTTGTTTTTACCTGTTCGGAAGTTCCTTTATTCTCTCCGTCAATGTAGATCGTTGCTCCTTTCGGCTCAGTCTGAATAGTTATAGCAATATCTTCGATCTTCTTCTCTTCCCCAACGCCCTTGATCTCTATGCCGTAAACTACATTGGATTTGAGGCTGATCGGGAAATTGTGCGGCTTTGTTGTGTATCCGTCCTTGATGAATGTTAGGTTCTTGCTGCCGTTGAACATATAAACATAATAAATGCCGTCTCTGTAATCATGCTTTTCATATCCGTTACCTTTGAACTGAATATCTTTTATGTCGGTAAATACCTTTAGAAGAGCGCACCAGTC
>JAFGUL010000230.1 GCA_016938535.1 Candidatus Delongbacteria bacterium | reverse complement strand
GTCAAAGATGACGGAGAAGGAGTTGACGAAGAAAATCTTGAAAGAATATTCCTGCCCGGAGAAAAGCTGAGTAACGGTAAGACTGCGGGACAGGGTATGGGGCTGGCTTTCTGCCGAAAAACCATTGACATGCACAACGGTGAGATATATGCCGTATCACAAGGAACAAATAAAGGTACTACGATTTTTTTCACTATCAGTATGGAATTAATAAGGGATTGATGTAAAATGCCAATAAATTTATCCAGAATAAAAGAACATGTTTCGGAAGGGAATTTTGAGACCGCCGATCTTTATCTCGCACCTCAGGGCAAGTATTTCCTTTTCGTCTATAAGATAGAAGGCAAATATTTTGCCCAGTGGAATGACAAGGCATTCGGCGCATTCAGCAGCGTTGAGGATGTGTGTTTTAAGAAAGGCGGAAAAGTTTTTGCCTTTAAATTTTCCAATTTCTCAAAAAAACTCGGTCTGATCAAAGATTCAAATCAGGATTATATAAACATAAACGGAAGAGAGGTCGGACCTTTCAGTAAAATAGTAAGCTTTAGATTTAACGAAGATATCACCTACTTTATTCTTTATGAATCTTTCGGGACATCCTATGTTGTGATCAACAATCAGAAATACGGAGGGTACAAGAGCGTTTACAAGGTATTTTTCTCCCCTGACGGCCAGTCGTTCACGCTGCATTACAAAGATAACGGAAGGCAGTATGTCAGAATAAACGAAGAAATACTGGGAGGTTATGAAGAGATCAAGGACCTCACTACAGATTATGATAATAATTTTTACTGTTTTATCTTTAAAAAAGAGACCGGAGAATATTTTGCCAGAATAAATTCAAATATACTGGGACCTTTTGATCACTGTTCTGACCTTCATTACTACAAGGATTGTAATTCATATTATCTGAAGTACAAAAAAGACGGCGTTAACTTTGTTCAGATCAATAATTATGTACTGAGCGGATATGATTCTTACGATGTTCCCGTTCTTAAAAAAGATATTGCAGTCATAAGCTCTGTAAAGGAAAAAGAGATTTCAACTCATTTTGTGTCACGGGAACACGGAATATTCAGTTATATTCAGGAATACTGTCTGAGTGAGAACAGCGAGGAAGCTGTATTTTCTTACTATAAAATGGGTCAGTATTATGTGATCGCAGGGGATTTCGAATACGGTCCTTATAAAAATGTTTCAAATCTAAGCATAAGTCCTGACGGAAAGAACTACTGTTTTGTTTTTCAGAAACAGTACGACAATTATTATGTTAATATAAACGGGGATATTTTCGGACCCTATATTCAGATAGCCGATCTGAAAGTCAGTAATGACCCTGAAAATTACGGTTTTATATTTATCAAGAACGCAAGGTATTTCGTTAACGCGGGCGGTGAGCTTCACGGAATGTACGAAAGCGCATCAAATCTGATCTTAAGCGATTTAGGCAAAGGATACAGCTATAAATTTGCTAAAAGGTCGAAAACAGGTCCTCTATTCGCAAAACTTCAGACTTTTGTATCAATAAACGGGAATATTACTGAAGATGATGCCGAGATAGCTGATATTAGAACAAATTCACTCGGATTTAAGGCTATCGTTTTTAAGAGAAAAAACAATTGGTATATAAATCTTGACGGGGATATGTTCGGTCCTTTCGCATCAGTTTCCGAATGGAGATTTCTTCCGGACGAAACTCTTTTCGCTTTCAAATGCAGAGATAGTCAGAGCGAGATCGATCACCTTCAGATAAACGGTAAAAAATACTTTTCACGCAACAAAAACCTGCAGATATATTCACCTATCTTCAGCCCGGACAAAAAACGGTTTGGTTTTATTCATTACTCAAACACGCACTATTATGTACAGATAACAGATGAAACATACGGTCCATATTTTTACGCGGATTTTCCCTCATTCTCCCCGGACAGTAAAATCTTCATTTTCAAATATGAGCTCGAAGACGGCATATATCTTAATGTGAACGGAATGGATATTGGACCTTTTTATAAAGCAGAATACACTTTTCATGAAGGAAAACTTTACATATCCTATCTGCAGGATAACATGATATTTATCGATGAGATAACATGGACTCTCTAGCGGTTTAAGATCTCCCTCACCGATTGAACGATTGACTGCCTTGAAAAAGGTTTCTGAAGGTATATCTTATTTTTATCGAGAAGGCTGAAATCCATTATCGTACTTTCGGTATAGCCGGACATATATATTATCTTTGCATCAGGATATTCCTCCAGTATCTTCTCCCCGATCTCATCACCGTTCATCTCTGGCATGATCACATCAGTTATCAGAAGATCGATCGAATTTTCGGAGAAATGTTTTTTAACTTCGGCAAAATTTGAGGCTTCAAAAACATTATAGCCCTCCTGCTCAAGCATTCTCTTCACTACATCGCGGATATCTCTCTCGTCGTCTATCATAACTATATTCTCGCCGTGAGATATCAGTTCCTCTTTAGTCTGCGATTCTGTTTCTGATAAAGATTCGTCATCTACTATAGGCAGATAGATCTTGAAAGTAGTGCCTTTTCCCGGTTCGCTGTAACAGTAAACATAACCGCCGCTCTGTTTTACTATACCGTAAACTGTCGAAAGACCGAGCCCTGTTCCCTTACCGAGACCTTTTGTAGTAAAGAACGGTTCAAATATTTTTTCAACAGTTTCTTTATTCATCCCGGTACCGGTGTCGGTTACGGCCAGCATTGCATAAAGCCCGGGTTTGACATCGGCATATCTTTTCATATATTCATCGTCAAGCTCAACATTTCCGGTCTCGATCGTGATCTTGCCCCCGTCAGGCATGGCATCTCTTGCATTCACAACTAGGTTCATGACGATCTGGTCGAGCTGTCCCCTGTCAGCTTTAACAGTTCCCGTTTTCGGTGAAAGAACAGTCAGTACATCAATTCTCTCGCCTGTAAGCCTTTTTACCATTTTCTCGAGGTCGC
>JAFGUL010000229.1 GCA_016938535.1 Candidatus Delongbacteria bacterium | reverse complement strand
CGCCGCCTTTATCGAATAGACATCCTGTATCACACCTCATGGGGTGAAAACTTTCACGAATGTCTCGACTCCAAGTCAAACTGTGTCGAAGCACTGTTCTCAACTTTGCAGGACTGTACCCGAACAGATGTACCTTTCGAAAAAACTATCACCTTTTACTCACCGATAAAAAATCTGCCTGAGCATAAGGCTTTGACCTCATTGTTTAAATCAGCTTACCAGCACCTGCAAAACAATGAAGCATCCCGATTTGTTTCGTTTCTCAACGACCAGTTCATACTTGTGACCCGCATACGAGACAAAATCGATTTTGCATCGTATGATACGATAGCTCAGCTTTTCAGCGCGATATCATTCGCTCCGATTTCAATGATATCTTATAAATTCAACGGAAACGCACATCCGGTACTTTCCATTGTCGAAGGATATGAGGAGAGAAAAGTAAGGGACTGTGTTTCTGTAATAGTTTATTCTATAAAAGGTGTATCCATCATCACCGTAATAAACGAATGCGGCAGTTATTTTTTCTCAATGCATGCCGAGAAAAATCTTGATGAATCACTTAATTCGGTCATCAGTTATCTGCACACCACATTTGTTAATCTTGAGAAACTTAATCAGTTTTCCTTTTTAAAAGATTCTTCGATTAAGATTTTTTCTGTAACCCAACAGCGTATGGGATTACATTATGCTGATATCACAGAAAAAACTATGGCCCGTTATTTCGCACAACCCTCATTGAAGGGAATCAGGGTAAAGTACAGTAAAGACAATTTGTATCAGATCAGCGTGTTGGGAGAAGGGTACAGATCATTAACGGAAACGGTATTTCTTTTGATTGAACAAAGACAGCGTATCCCTTCTTTCCACTGTGTGGTTGATTTACAGTTAACCGGATTTTCCGATACTGCGTACCTTAACACAAATCTCTATCTTCGCGAACGCTATAAAATTGAAAGCCTGATAGCCAATACTCTGCGATCACAGGCCCGCTAAAACAACAACGGGAGACCGGCATCACATGAAAATAACTAAATTCAACTTATACAGCATTGTTAAGCAATTGATCGTCACTGCTGTTTTCGCAGGTTCTCTTTTTGCAAGTGAATATATCTTTGCGGGTCCGGTGTCCAGCGGCGAAATCAGACTACTGATCAATGAAAATGTCACTTATATACAAGTTCCTCTGCAAATAGATGCGGGGGGATATATCTACGCAAACCCCAAAGGTCCCGGAACGGGTAGGCCGCTCGAATTGTATAGCGATGATTTTGACGAAGTTCTTATGCCGAAAGCGGAAAAATATCAGCCGGCACAGGGGGACTACGTTTTTATCTATCGCGGATCATTCGATATATATCTGCCGCTCAAGGATACCGGGAAAGATATTGAACAGACCATTGAACTTCGCGCTCTTTACTGTACTTCTTCAAGCTGCGAAGAGATAGTGTTTACACGCAAATTTACAACTGACTCATACGAAAAAGTTTCCGGCCAGGATATGAGCGCACTTGTTTCAGTACCCGTAAACATATCATCAAATGCCCAATCATCACAGAACGACAAAAGCGAATTTTCACTGCCTGAATCTTTCTCTCCGGAATATCTTTCATCCGGCGAAGTCACATCCTTGTTGCCCGCATTATTGTTCGGTCTTCTTGCGGGTCTCATTCTGAATTTCATGCCCTGTGTGTTACCGGTTATATCTCTGAAACTGCTGTCACTGGTTCGTCATGCACAATCACGCCGCAGTACAGCCTTTGCAGGGGCTGCCTATAGTTCCGGTATTCTCGTATCTTATGCCTTTCTTGCATCACTCTCGGCTTTCGCCGGCAAAAACTGGGGATCCTTGTTTCAATCACCGCTATTTATTTCAGCCTCAGTGGTATTAATTGTCTCTCTCGCTTTGGCTTATTTCGGTGTATATCCCCTGCCGCAACTTTCTTTCTCATTTAAACAGAATCCGGATAATCTGTATATGACATCATTTTTGCAGGGATTATTCGCAACTTTACTCGCAACTCCCTGCAGCGGTCCTTTTCTCGGTGCGGTTCTTGCCTGGGCTCTGTCAAAAAGCACCGCCGTTATATTTTCCGTTTTTCTCTCAATTGGTGCGGGTATGGCTTTGCCGTTTTTCATTCTGTCACTTTTTCCAAAAATGGGTTCCCGCATACCAAAAGGAGGCAGTTGGCAGGGAACTCTTGAAAAAAGTGCGGGATTTTTACTTCTGATTTCCGCTCTGTATTTCATTCATCTTCTAAGCGGAAATTCTGTTTTATTTACACTGAGTGCGGTTCTTGCAAGTTCAGTCGTGTTGTCAGTTTACGGACATTTCGCGATGCGCTTATCCGAAACGGCTATGAAGACCGTACCCGTTGCGACAATCGCGCTGATCATTGTTCTGTTTTTCTTTCTACATCAGATTTACAGCGCACATAACTCTCATGAAATTACACAGTACACTCACAGTGAACTTGCTTTAAATCGTGATAAAATTCATGCGGTAATATTTACTGCCGAATGGTGCCCCAACTGCCGTACTGTTGAAGCCACCGTTTTCAATTCTTCAACATTACAGATGCTGAGAGATCGCAAAATATCCATTCTGAAAGCTGACCTGACCGAATCGGGAAGTGAAGGGGAGCAGTTACTGACAAAACTCGGTTCACGCTCAATTCCGTTTCTTGCGATATTTCCAAAAGGCGAGGGGGGATATCTATCCCCTTTGTGTCTGAGAGATCTTTATACAAAGAAGGATCTTATAGAAGCTTTGAATCTTGCCGAATCCTTATCATCAAAAAACAGCGACACAGTCATTGATGCTGAGGTGAAACCGGTTTTCGAATTTTGAGAAACAAATGATTTGAATTAATTACTTTCGTGCACTAAGATTGAAACTTTCAATAACCGAATCCATATTCTCAGACAAGGCTTCACCCTGAGGGCTGATCAGAATACAGGAAACTCCGGTTCCCCCTTGAATGCTCAGCAGACGTCTGCCGCTAAGCGTTTTACCTTTATAATCACGTTCGATTTTCGTAATTTCTAGGTTAGCGTTATAATCTTTCTTCCGGGAGACGGTTTCAGATCTATAGATATCGGCGCCTTCTCTGACAGCGATCATTTCCCTGAACTGATCCATATCCTTTATTTGAGCCGCAACGAATCTTTCTGCATTTATCAGCACAAGAAAATCGTATCCCTCTTTATCTGACAGTTTAACACCCGCCAGAACACCGCCTCTGCCGTAACGCTCCTTATGAATCAGCGAGGTTTTCAGAATATCTATTGTACCCTTAACTTTCAGACTGTAACCGAAATAATCATTGTGAAGCCAGGTTGTTTCCTTTTTGCGGCACAGAAGTATACTGGCCTCGCGATCGTATTCGTCAAAACGGGTGCCCTGAATTTTTTTGTACTCAGTGATTATTGCTGCTGCTTGTGCCGAATACGAATAGACATCATGATCCATATCCCCGAGCATACGAACTGATTTCAGCAGCAAAAGCCCTTCTTTCGGATAAAAGCGTCTTAATAGAATTTTGCCTTGAGACAAGTAATAATTCACGCCTTCCGCGCTGACCGCCTTATAGGCAAAATCAGGCTTTTCTTCTGTCATTATTTTTCCGGTAGAAGTAACGTAATATCTGTTGTTATCCTTGTCGGTATGTATTATCCAGCCTTCGAGCTGAGCATATAAGGGCGGGTGGATACAGACTATAAAAAATAAAAAACCTGAAAACAAATATTTTTCTAACACGGTTGTAAGAGGGGCTCTATTTTGCTGCAGGCGGATTGGCTTACGCGTGGCACAGAACTTACTTAGCAATTCTCGCAAACAGGACCTGATAAAAACAAAACAGTCCTTAATTCCTTTCATAACAGAAACAATAACATCAGCGAAATCATAATGATAAAAACAGCCGTTAATCCCGCATACATGACGAGTTTTGGTATGCCCGATTGTTTATTGTCGACTATTACATCTGCCAAATACAGTTCAGCTTTGATATTTTCTTCTTCAACTATCTTTGCCAGTATATTCTTCGCTATCACACAATATATGGTAGCGCCGCCTTTTTCATTCGGTATCTTCTGACGCACACGACCCTTGACCGGTATATAATCGCCTTCTTCATTTATCGCTTTCAGAGCTTTGGCAACTTTCTTCGTGACTTCATCCTTTTTCAGAAGAACGACTTTCATAAGATCGCCGGGGAGAATCTCCTGTATGTATTTACCCCTGACCGGAGAAATAATCAAAGTTGCATCAAGTACCAGATTAGCAGTCCTTTCTATTTCGGGTCTTTCATCACCCTGAACACTCTGCTGCACGACTGTATCCAACGCTTCTTCAATCTCAATTTCACAGTCGATGCATTCCACTTTCAACACTTTTGACAGAATCTCCCGCAGCGATAACTCTATCGATTCTTTATCATCAGCACAGACATCCTGATTAATCTGATATCCGTCAATGGAATCACGAACCTGCGAAGCCATATCGGATAAATCTTCATTGTTTTGTGTAGAGGATATTTCATTCATTAGAGCCATGAACTTCTGCCAATTCTCTTCAGGTGCCGCCACTGCGTATGTTTGCTCGTCATTTATCAGAACAAACGTTGTTGCCGCAATATCACCGGACGGATGCACCATTACAAAAATCGCCCCCGCGAGATTCTCTTCGTTCATTTTAAAGCGGACTTTCAGAATTTTTGCGCTGGGATTTTTCTGCAGCTCTGGTGTATCACCCATACTCACCGCCTACGAATTCGCAACCATGAATTTTTCGATAATCTCATATTTGACCTGCGGCTTCATCTCAACGAGATCGTGCAGGCGGGAAATAATATCGGGTAAAAACTTGATCGGTCCTTCCAGCATATAATAATTTTTAGTTTTTTCATCAAGCATATTTTCTATACGAACATTGTTAAGCGGGAAATGTATCCCAAGAGTCTGTCCGTAATTGTAAATCAGATGACGGGGTTCAAGATAATTGATAAACAGCTTACCCAGATTAAGATCATTTCTCGATAACAGAGTAAAACCTTCAAATTTCCCGGATTCAATATTTCTGAAATATAGTGGATTTCCGGACATACACAACTGTATAATCTTTTTTTCTTTAGAAACCAGAATTTTGAAATACGTATTATACGGTTTGCAAAAACGCAGAAGCCCGTTCAGATCCTCGCTTACCCTGCTTTTTTCTTCCAAGTGTCCGTTTTTCCCGCTCATAAGCTCGAATATCCAGGTTCTTTATTCTGCACTTTCCTGATCAACCCTCGTTCATACATGGAATCAAGAAGCTGAAGTGTTTGCTCTTTTTCCATAGCCATCATCAGTGACAACAGCTGGTTTGTTGTTGCAAAACCGTTGATACGCAAAAATGCGACAATCTCATTCTCATATTCGTATACAGACCCTATAAGATACCTGTTTGAACAGGTCAACTGTTCTGTTAAAATTGAAATTTTATTCTGACTGTTTTCATTGTACAGATTTATCACGCCTTCTATATTTTCCTGAGCTATTCTTGAGAGATTTCTAAGCATGACATAATAAATAGGACTTTGTCGTCCTTTCTTCAAAAATGTAATAAGACACTCGTCAACAAAAGACGGATCTATCACCTCTATTCCGGCAAAATCGCAAATAACCAGTTCTTCCTCAGCCGCCATTGTACATTTCTCGTTCATGAGAGAAAGGACTTTACGAGCAACCGGCCTCGTCAACAGATCAGGTAACGATGCACCCGCCTTCTTTGCAAATTCTTCAATTTTTATCAACATCTGGTCATTTCCTTTATTTGCCTATTCTCCCTGAATAGAAAAAGACAACTGAGTACCCTCAAAAAAAGGCAGATCATTTTTCATGAAACAATACGTATTTCCCTGCCTGAATTTTCCGTACATAAATGCGACTGAACTTGAGCCCGAACGAAGATATAT
>JAFGUL010000228.1 GCA_016938535.1 Candidatus Delongbacteria bacterium | reverse complement strand
GATATCCTTGAAATACTTCCGGCGATCTTGAGCTCTCTTTCGTCGAGTTTTTCCAGAGAAGTATGAACGAACTTCCAGGCTCCGGTCATATAGAATGCGAAGTAGAAACCTATAATAAATACGGCTCCGAGAAATGTCAGAACCGTTATAAGCGGCCAACGGGCTTCGAAGTCTTTCATGTATTCTATGGCGGGAATAAAAAGTGCGGCGCTTAGCAGATTGAGCCCGATAAAATGTAATTTATTCAGCTTCTTCATTTTTACCTCCAAGGTATTTTTCATAAGCCAGTTCGCTTAACGGCCGCAATGGTTCGGTCGAGAATATAAAATCGACGGGTTTCTTAAATACTTCCGCGATCCTGAATGCGAGATCGAGACTTGGATTGTACTCTTCCCTTTCGAGATATCCGACCGTCTGGAAATTAACTCCGATCATTTCGGCCAGCTCTTTCCTTCCGATCGCTGACTCCTGCCTCAGAAGAGCTATTCGGTTATATATCTTTCTTGACTCCAACTATGCGCTCCATTTTTTATACGAATTATTGTAATTATGCAACATTTGTTTGGTTTTGTCAACAAATTTTCTCTCTTTCATTCCTTTCATCCATAAATAATACCGTTTTATCGGAATTCACAATGATTTATTTTATTTCTTTTTAAATTTAAGTAAACAAAAACGGAGGATGTTATGTTAAAAAGATCAGTTGCAGTAATTCTGTTCATGACAGCAGTGTTACTTTTCGGAGTGACCGACATT
The DNA here is from genome assembly GCA_016938535.1 of Candidatus Delongbacteria bacterium. The sequence continues at coordinate 404 of JAFGUL010000228.1, read as the reverse complement.
AAAACCGCGATAACGAATAGTGATCTTGTGCTTGTAAAATCGATGATCGAAGGTAATAAAGACCTGCTCGAAAGCAGGATAGACACTTACTTCACGCCACTTAATTACGCCGCGCTTGAAGGCAAGACGGACATTGTAAAATATCTCGTTGATAAAGGCGCGGACATCAATACAAGAGACAGAGAAGGAAGCATTCCGCTTCAGAACGCAGCGATTAAGGGATATTTCGAGATCGTAAAGATCCTTGTCGAGAATGGTTCCGACGTTAATTACAAAGATTACAACGATGTTACCCCGCTTCATTTTGCCTGTATGTCCGGTAATCTTGAAATGATAAAATTTCTGGAAAGTAAAGGAGCAAATCTTAAAGGAGTGAATTCCAACGGCAATACTCCTCTACACTT
>JAFGUL010000227.1 GCA_016938535.1 Candidatus Delongbacteria bacterium | reverse complement strand
TCTTATATTGCTTAAAACTAATATTTGATGAGGTATCAGAATGAAGTCGAAAGAAGAGCAGATCTCATTTATCGGCAAACAGGCTGAGCTTGAAAGGCAGCTTGCCAGATTATACTCACTTTATCAAACAAAATTTCCTACATTCAAACTTTGGCCGTTTTTGGTTGAGGAAGAAAGAAAGCATGAGACATGGCTAAAGCAGATTATTCCCAAAATAAAGGCAGGTGAGATATATTTTTTCCTGGACGAACTTACGTATCAGGCAATTGAACAGACTATCGAATATATTAATGAAGAATATGAAAAGGCTGATAAAGAGGGTATAGACCTTGTCAGAGCAATTTCAGTAGCTCATTCTATCGAAGATTCCGCACTGGATAAAAATGTTTTCAAATATTTCGACTCTGAATCTCCTTCTATTGAAGAAATACTTGACAATTTGAGAGAAGACACTAAAAAGCACAGAGAAATGCTTGACAATCAGAAAAAAGCGCTGATGAAAGAAGTGAACAAGTATAATAAAAAAGACGGTCAAGTTTAAAGACCGCCTTTCTTATTTTTATATTTATACTATTCTGTTATTTCGCAGCAGTCACACGATAGAATTTCTTATTTCCTGACGCGTTTTCGTCATTCCATGTATTGACTCCTGTTACCTCAGTTTCATATGTCCATGCTGCAAATTCCGCATAAGGATCTTCCGAAGAGTATATCCTGTATGAAACCGCGCCTGTAACCGCTGTCCAAGTCAGTTCCGATCCGCTTATAGTCAGATCAGCAGGTGCATCCAGTTGATCTTCAGTAGTGAAGAACCATTGGAGTGCCGAACTCTGTGCTTTCGCTTCAGGGTCGAAGTTTGAATATATCTTTACTTTATAGCTTGTGCCGAACTCCAGATCGAGAGGAGCAAAATAAGTCTCCGTTACTTCAGTGTCAATTATCGGTGAGGCATAAAGGTCCGCATCAGAATAAAGCTGAACAGTATAGCTTGTCGGTACGGAACCTGATGCAGGAGCACTCCAGCTTAAAGTATCTACTGTAACAAGCTCTGCGTTTCCATTCGGCAGTCCGTTAGTGGGAGCTTGCGGATCCTGATAGAAATGCGCAAGAAGCTGTACGGCAGCAGCAGGTACCGTGTACTGAAAATCATCGATCGTGCTTATTGTAACTCCTTCCTTCGTCCATTTCCAGAAATTCCATCCTGTTTGAGGTGTCGCTGTAATGTCGAGAACTGTTCCTTCTTCGAAATCACCTGAAGTTGAACCGTTATTCTGAATGATAACTATGCCTGAACCGTCAGGATCATC
>JAFGUL010000226.1 GCA_016938535.1 Candidatus Delongbacteria bacterium | reverse complement strand
GAGGAGGAGCGGGCGGTCCTTTAAATTTAGTTTTTTCAGCGATGAATTCCGAGCCGTTAAAATTATTGTCTACAGCCTGTACGCTCCAGTAATAAACGCCGTCGGGGGCATCTTTGAAAGTCCATGAAAGCCTTTGACCGGCGTTGCCGTAACGGGATACCTTTCTGTACCCGCCGGGGATAAGGCTCATAGCGTTCTTAACTGTGCCTGAACCTGACTCAGTACTTATATACAGATTGTATGTCAAACCATCCTGAGGCGTCTCTTCGTCCGTAGAAGCTTGCCATGAAAATATAATGTCGTTGCCCGAAAACTGAGATGTCAGATTTGTCGGAGCGGAAGGTTTTTGGTTGATCCTGTCCGGCGAGTCGTTGCGGTATATTTTTGTGATATCATTAGATCCGTCGGTTCCTGTAAGAAGAATATCGAGATCTCCGTCATTGTCGTAGTCGCACCACTTGCACGAACCGAACCTTAAGCCTGTCAGCGCGGCATCGATCCTGAGGAACGAGCCGTTCCCGTCGTTCATGTAGATCTCAGTAAAGTTGCCGCCTGATCTTCCCATGATAAGTATATCAATATCACCGTCGGAATCGTAATCACCCCATGCCGCGTTACTGTAAATCAGGCCTGTCAATCCGGCATTTATATCAGTAAAAACTCCTCCGCCATCGTTCCTGTATATCTTTGATATTCCTACTGTGTCCGTATTCCCCGTGACAAGTATGTCCGGATCTCCGTCGGAATCGTAATCACCCCATATAGCGCACCCGTACGCAACTCCGGTCATGCCGGCCGATATATCCGTGAACGATCCTGATCCGTCATTATTGAATACAGATGTTATTTTACCCGATCCGGTACCGCCTGTCATGAGCAGATCAAGGTCACCGTCATTATCATAGTCTCCCCAGTCAAGAGAACCTGCCTGTACCTGAGGAAGTCCTGCCCCCGAAGCCGCAAAGGTACCGCCGTCATTTATGTATATTTCCGAATAATTCACCGTTCCGGTATAACCCGACACGGCAAGATCGAGATCACCGTCATTGTCGCAGTCTCCCCAAACAGCCGCGCTCAGTCTGGTCCCGGTTATGTTTGTGCTCACTTCGGTAAATACGCCCGAATCATTATTGTAAAGTTTTGAGACAGGGCGAGTTCCGTCTCCGCCCGAGAAAAATACATCGAGATCGCCGTCGGCATCGTAATCTCCCCATGCGGCGGCACTGCTTGAAACGGGCGTCATACCCGCGCCGATATTCACGAAAGCCCCGGAACCGTCGTTACGGTATATGTCAGACACATAGCTGCCCGTAAGAAGTATATCCGCGTCTCCGTCGCTGTCGTAATCTCCCCAGTCGGCTGAACTCCAGCTCACATTCGCAAGGCTGTCGGTGATCTCGGTAAAGCTGTTGTCCATTATCCGCATTTCAGCGAATTCCGAGCCTGCATAGCAGTTGTCGACTGATTGTACGCTCCAGTAGTATCTTCGCCTCGGCATGTTCTTCAGCAAAAACGAATTCGTTACTCCCGCATTTCCTTTAGATACTATCCTCCTGTAGCCAGTTGCCGGATCGCTCATGCTTACAGCAATATTCTCTGTGCCCGGAACCGTAGAGAAATAAACATTATATGTCAATCCGTTTTGAGGTGTTTCCGCATCTGAGGCCTTGTCCCAAGTAAGTGTAAGATCAGTCCCGTCATAATTAAAACCGAGATTGACCGGAGGATCTGGAACCGTATTAGCGGTCACTGTATTGTTCCTGTAAATGTAAGCGTAGCCGTCATTGTTCTCGTCAGACACGAAGATGTCAAGATCGCCGTCGTTGTCAAGATCCGCCCACATGACCTTTGAAAATGATGAGGATCTAAGACCCGCACTTATATTGACGAATGAACCGCTGTCATTTCTGAATACACTTATCGGAATATATAGTCCGCTGACAAGAACGTCGAGATCGCCGTCGTTATCATAATCTCCCCAGTCGCAGCTGCTGTTTCTTGCCTGAGGCAGAGGTGCGGCTATATCGGTAAAAATTCCCGAATCGTTTCGGTAAATTTTTGATATTCCTACAGAGTATGACTTGCTTCCGCTCAGCAATAAATCAAGGTCGCTGTCGGCATCGTAATCGCCCCATTTAACGCAGCCGCTGTAAACAGAATCAAGTCCCGCGCCGATATCGGTAAAAACGCCCCCGGAATCGTTCCTGTATATTATCGAATAATTATGGCCGGGTAATTCCATCCCGCATAAAGCTATATCGAGATCGCCGTCATTATCATAGTCGCCCCAGTCTGTGGCGCACTCGTAAACTTCCTGCATCCCTGTTGTTATTTTAGTGAAAAATGAAGTGTTGTCGTTTTTATAAAGATCAGTGACCGCTCCGAACCTGCCCAGTCCGGTTATTAACGCATCAAGATCGCCGTCGTTGTCGTAATCGCCCCATTGACCTGCGCTCTCATAAGCACTTGACATATTGCAGGTGGATCCGTCAAAAGTCCCGCCGTTGTTCACTTCTACGACCGATACTCCGACATCCGTTCCGACCTGGCCGGTGAGCAGTATATCAAGATCGCCGTCTTTATCGTAATCTCCCCAGTCAAGAGAACCGTTGCTGCATGAATAAATCTGATTTCCCAGATCGATCTCGGTAAAATTCAGATTACCGTCATTTCTCAAAAAGCTCTTTGAAAGAGTCTGACCTTTGATGGTCGAAAGCAGTCCGGTCATGACGATATCGAGGTCGCCGTCATTGTCGTAATCTCCGCAGTCCGCTGTACTGTAGATCAGACCGTGAACAGGCAGAGGAGTCATTGTAAAATCCTGACTGTATAAAAACCCGACCATGATTATTAAGAATATGGATGCTCTTTTCATTACATCATCCTCCGTTTTATCATCTATACTGAAAGATAAAAAAAATTTGTAGAAAAAAAAGTGAAAAAATATTTTTTTTTATTTCAACTTCCCCTTTGCTTTTACACCAATATTTTCTTAATTTCTTATAAAATAACCGGAGCCGGAAACAGTGTCAGTATTTCAAAAATCGGTGATAAATAAGTATTTGAAAACCCTCGACAGTTCAAAGCTTGAATCGGCTTATGAGTGCTATGCGGGGAGTTTTACGCCGGAAAAGATCAGCCTCATCAGAAATATGAAGGAAGAGGAATATCAGGACGGTTTTCTGCGCGATCTTTTTGTGAATGTTCTGGGCTATACTTTAAAGCCGGACACTGATTTTAACCTCGTCAGAGAGAAGAAGAATCAGCAGGACGCAAAAAAAGCCGACGGGGCGGTCATAAAGGACGGAAAAGTCATTGCGGTCATTGAATTAAAGGACACAAAAACGAAGGATATGGGCAGCGTGACCGATCAGGCTTTCGGGTACAAGAACAGTCACGAAGGCTGCAAATTCGTGATCACATCGAACTTCCACAGGCTCAGGTTCTATATTGACAACAAAGTTGAGTTCGAACAATTCGATCTTTTTGATCTTACGCGGGAGCAGTTTAGCCTGTTATATCTTATTCTGTCCAAAGACAGCGTTTTTTCAGACATTCCTTCAAAGTTAAAGACGGAAACTAAGTTCCATGAGGAAAGGGTTTCCAAGAGCCTCTATGACGATTATTCGGCGTTTAAAAAGAAGCTTTTCGGGGATATGGCCGCAAAAAATCCGGGGCACGACAAACTCACGCTGTTCAAAAAATCGCAGAAGCTGATTGACAGATTTCTTTTCATACTTTTCGCCGAGGACAGAGGATTACTGCCGCCCAACTCGATCTCGCGGATCATCTCACGGTTCGACATCTTAAAAAGCGAGGACGCATACAGACCTTTATACGATATCTGCAGACAGTACTTCGGCTACCTTGACGCGGGGAACGAAAAAGAGGGCATTCCGGCTTACAACGGGGGACTTTTTTATCCCGACGAAATTCTCGACTGCCTCAAAATTGACGACGGCATCCTGAGAGAGCATCTGTACAGGCTTTCTGTATATGACTTCGACACCGAAATTGACGTCAACATACTCGGGCACATTTTTGAACACTCGCTTTCTGAGATTGAGGAACTTACCGCGGAACTTGAGGGAACAAAATCCGACAGATCCAAAAGCAGACGCAAGAAGGACGGAGTTTATTACACGCCCAAATACATTACGCAGTACATAGTCGAGAACACGGTCGGAACGCTCTGCACCGAAAAAAGAAAAGAACTCGGCATCTCCGAAATCGAATTTGACGAAAAAGCATACCGCAGGCCCAACGGTTTTTTGACCGACAAAGGCAAAGAACTCTTCAACAGGCTCGAAGAATACAAAAAATGGCTCCTCACACTAAAAATAGTAGATCCCGCCTGCGGAAGCGGAGCTTTTTTAAATCAGGCACTCAACTTCCTCATACAGGAACACAAAACAATTGACGACATAATCGCAGAACTGACCGCCTCTCCCCTGCGCCTGTTCGACACCGACAAGGCAATACTCGAAAACAACCTTTACGGCGTGGACATCAACGACGAAAGCATCGAGATCGCAAAACTCTCCCTCTGGCTCCACACCGCCCGCAAAGACAGAAAACTCTCCGATTTGAACAATAACATCAAGTGCGGAAACTCCCTCATAGACGATCCAAAAGTCGCAGGCGACAAAGCCTTCGACTGGAACAAGGAATTCCCGCAAATTTTCGGAAAACCAAAAGAACAAAAACCGCAGGTCATCGAAAAGAAACCGGATATTGACTACGCTAAGCTGATTAGGGAAAAATCAATCGAAATCCAAAAAGAAACCGAAAAAGCTTATGCCGCCGCGAAAGCAGCCAAAGAAATATCAAAACAGGTATATGAATACTCTCAAAAGCTTTCACAGGTCAATGAGCCTGTCGCAGTCTATAACGATAATACCGGTTTCGATGTCGTAATCGGCAATCCGCCTTACGGAGCAAAACTGCCGCCTGAACATCAGGAATATCTGAATCTTCATTATATAAAGGGCGGAAGCGAAACTGCCATTTCTTTCTTAAAGCTATCAGATAAGATACTTAAGCATAAAGGTCTCCTTTCCTTCATAATACCAAAATCCTTCAGCTACGCTTCAAATTATCAGCCGATCAGAGAATATTTACGGAACGGATTAAATGAAGTTGTTGACTGCAAGAAAGTTTGGAAAGAAGTGAAACTTGAGCAGGTTATAATGAATTACAGAAAGAATCATTTATCTGACTCGTACTACTCTGCTGTGCCTAATAATGAAATTATTCAAAGAGTAGGAACTATAAAAAAATATACATTTGAAAAGTACGGTTTCTTTCTTAACAATATATCAAACATTGAACTGGAAATAGCCAATAAGCTGACTCAAAGCGACTTCTATCTCAATGATGTCTCAGAAAACAGCCGAGGCGGGATGTTTCAAAAGTTCGTGTTTGAAAACGGTGATTTTTATGTAATTGGCGGCGCTGAAATTCAACGACACGGGATAACAAGTATTAAAGGTAAAGTGAAAGCCCAAGATATAGGAAATGATCCTAAATCCCAAATTAGAAACAATTCAGTTCTCGTCCAGAACATAGTAGCCCACATAGAAAATCCGGCTGATCATATAAAAATAACAGCCTGCATTCCTGATACGATCGAATACAAAATTCTCGACACAATAAATCAGATAACGATAAATGAAAATTATTCGAACAAATTCATTTGGGTATTACTAAACTCAAATCTGATTAATTGGTTTGCGTACCGCTTTATCTTCGGCAAAGCCATAAGAACAATGCATTTCGACAGCCCGGTAACAAGCAGGATCCCGGTAAAGAAATTAAATCAGGAATCTCAGGAGCCCTTCATAAGACAAGCTGATTTAATGCTTGAACTAAACAAACAGCTACAAGAAAAAACAAACAAATTCCAAAGCAGAATCAAATCCAATTTTGCTTTAGAAAAAATAAGCACAAAATTAGAATCATTCTACGAATACGATTTCAAAACATTCGTAGCTGAACTGAAGAAACAGAAGGTCTCCCCTACTCTCAAGCAGCAGGACGAATGGGAAGAATATTTTAACGAGTACAAAAAAGAGATCAATGACCTGCAGGCACAAATCAGGAAAACCGATGCGGAAATAGACCAGATGGTTTATGAGCTTTACGGGCTGACTGAGGAAGAAATTAGGATTGTTGAGGGGAGTGTGTAATATGTTAGAAGAGAATAATGTTAATATCTTGAGTGAAGAATTTAATAAAAGATTAAAACAAAAAATGAATGATTTAAAATACATAGACGAAAAAAAAGAAATTGAAATCACACAAGAAATAATTTCTGAGTTAAAAACAAGTTTAAAAAATGAGTTAACTAAAAATATATCGAGTTTGATACAAGAAAATAAAGCTAGAAATTTACAGTTTTGTGAAAGAAATTATAGAAGGTGGCAACCTGCGTTTGATTTACTTGAAGCATTTATACAGATTTGTATAGAATCCGGAGAAAAATTCAACAAATTATACAGACCAATTGCAGTTAAATCAAAGGATATTGTGTTCGATTTATTAGTGCGTCAACATGCGAGGGCATGTCAAATAGCACAGGAAATTTTATCCTTAATGAAATCTGGTTATGCAGATGGTGCATACGCAAGGTGGAGAGCACTCCACGAAGTTACCGTAATCGCTATTTTTATAAAAAAGCATGGACAAGAGTCTGCAGAAAGATTTTATTGGTACGACATTATTGAGTCATTTAAACTAATGAATAAATTTAAAATATACGACGATCGTTTGCAACAGACAGGACCGACTGATAGCGAACTTAAAGAATATGAGAATTTATATAATTTCCTAAAAGATAAATATGGCAAGGGATATACAAAAGATTATGGGTGGGCTTTACATTTATTCAAAAAAGAACAATTAAACTTTACTGATCTTGAGAAAGATGTAAAACTAGATCATTGGAGACCATATTATAAATGGGCTTGTCAAAATATACATGCAGGTCCAAAGGGAATCAATAAGAAATTAGGTTTGTGTGATACTTCAGAAGAATTATTGTTAGTAGGTTCAAGCGATTCAGGCATGTCGATACCAGGTCATCATGCTGCAATTTCTTTAGCGATTATTACTTCATCATTGCTAAATATTGAACCTAATGTTGAGGTTGCAATTATCTTGAAAATAATTGAAGAAATGGAAAAAGAAATTGGAGAGGTGTTTGATGATTGTGACAGAGAAAAAATTAAAAAGAAATAATAAAAATATCATTGTGACTGAATCAAACCTAAAAGACATAATAACAGCTAAGATCCCAAGAGAAGCATTTGAATTTTATTTGAATCAATACCCATTGAGCAATCATCCGTTTGACATCAAACGTTTAGATAATTTTATCTGCTGTATTTTCACATTTTCCAAAAAAGCAATTAACACTCAGCAACTAAAAAAGTACTTACTTGAAAAATTGAAATGGCCTGGATATAATGTAGATTGGTGTATTAGAAGGATTGAAACAGGTCTTGATATTTTGAAAGAATATAAAAAAAGTAAGATGATAAAGTACATTAACTAGATAGGATTTTACCTGAATTTGTAAAATGAATAAGAAAGAAAGAATAATATGGTCGGTCGTTCTAATGACCGTTCTAGCTCTATCTGGATTTCTTTATTATCAGAATCTCACGCTTGAAAAGGAATTGTCGGCAATGAATGGACTCAGGATCGGGTTGCTTAAGGAGAATTATAATCTCAAGAATTCGATTGATCAATTGGATAAGAAGTCAGAGGAAGATCAGGAATTGAGCAAATGGGCTTTGGTTGATCTTAAAAAAGCGGGGCTGGCTGATCCGGTAAAGGATATAAAAGCAGATCTTATGCTGCATCCTGAGTTGATCCCGTATGAAGGTATTCTTGGCGGCAGGATGGGTTTTTATTCGGAAAATGGAATCAGGATAATAAATCATTGGGTGTTCGCTTACTTCGAGGACGGACATATCGGCGGTTATATGGTTCTTGAATACAAAGTTGCTCAAGGCGGCAGGATTAGCTGGAAGGTTTTATATTCTCATTTGGAATACGGTGAGTGAATGGGTGGAAAAAAAGGTAAATAAGTTGAATAGAGTTTAAGGCGTGTCACGATTTGACACCGGTGATATGTTATATTGCTCTTATGAAAGCTAAAATAGAGTAATTTGAAAGGAAAGGATAAAAAGGATATAAAATTCGTAATATATATCCTTTCAATTTCTTGCAAAATGAGTTAAATTTATATCCGAATTTCGGGGAGAATTGAAATACAAATGGCGACCTATACACTGACAAAAATAGATAATGGTTATAACAGTTACAAGCAGATAACAGAGCTGTATAATACATTCAAGAATACCTTCTTTGACACGATTGATATTCATTTGGATCAATGGTTCGGCGCTAACATGGCAGCAGTTCTGGGCGGTGTGCTTGATCTGTTTATTGACAATATGAATACTGTCAGCATAAATATTGAGAACTCGGATACGGAAAATGTTTTATTGAGAAACGGGTTCCTGTCGTATTACGGTTATGAGAGAGTATATGATGACAGACGCAGCACGATAAAATATTTAAAGATAAAACCTACCGACGGCAGATTCTTTAATTCTTACGCTCTTAGAGAAGAAATTGACAGTAATGATTTATTTTAGGAGGAAGAATGGAAACAATTGAACTGAAAATTTTCAATATCGTGGGAAGTCATCTGTGTATTGAAGCAGAAGACGGTCACAAAGTGAATGCACTCATCAAAAAAGGATTTGAAGAAGGAAAAAAAATTACTCTTTCTTTTCAGAATGTTGATATGATCACGACAGCCTTCCTTAATACAGCTATCGGACAGCTATACAGAGATTACTCCGAAGAAAAGATTAAGTCCAGCCTGGAAGTAGTTAAGATCGAAAAAGATGATGCTAACAGGATCAAAAGAGTAACTGATACAGCAAAAGCTTTTTACAAAGACCGTGAAGGTCAGTTGAAAAGGTCAATAGATGTGATATTAGGCGAGGATAACGATGAGTAAATACGACATGTCCAGGATAGTAAACAAAAATAAATTATATGTTGACCTGACGATTATCTCAGAAGTATTCAACAGGGCTTTCGATATTGAATTTGAAAAGTATAAAGATACGCACAAAAATCCTCAACTGATTAAGAAAATTTACAGAGACAGTGATGAAGGACAGAAAGCTATAGAAGATATTTACAGCCTTTTGAAAAATACAGTATTTAAGCATTTTGAGGTAGCAGGCAGAAGTTTCACGAAACAGGATATAATCAATCTTTTGATAGTTGACCATCTCGATTTTTCAGACAAGATATTTCTAAAAATATGCAGGGAAAATGGGTTTGTATTATTAACACATGACTTCGATTTCAGAGATGCAGAAATTGATATTCTGACTGCAAACAATAAACTGGTTATTGCCTAGACGGGAACAAATGAAAGTATTATTGTCGATTAAACCTGAATATGCCAATAAAATTTTTGCAGGTACCAAGAAGTATGAGTTCAGGCGTAGTATTTTCAAAAATCCGAATATTAAAACTATTGTTGTTTATTCATCTTCACCTGTTCAAAAAGTTATCGGCGAATTTGAAATAGAGACTATCCTTAAAACCAATATAAATGATCTTTGGAATCTGACTGAACAGGGCTCGGGGATAAATAAGGATTTCTTCTTCGAATATTATAAAGGCAGAGAATGCGGCTTCGCTATCAAGATAAAGAAAACCCTGAGATACGAAGAGCCTTTGGATTTAAAGAAAAATTTCAACCTTACGCCGCCTCAGTCTTTTGTATATATCACATAAAAAACATCCTGATATGACATCAAGAACAGCAAAAGGTGCGTAAATCAATG
>JAFGUL010000225.1 GCA_016938535.1 Candidatus Delongbacteria bacterium | reverse complement strand
ATCGAGAACGGAATGAAGCAGTGGATACCCGATCAGGTTTACTCTGATGAAAATGAAGCCCGGGAAGTCCTCGAGTTCCTGATCTCATGCTATGAAAAACCAGATCCGAAAAGAAGACCGTTCGTAACGGGAATCGCTCTTAGAGATACAGGAGAGCTTATAGGTCATGCCGGACTAAGTCCTCTCAATGGCGAAGTCGAGATCGGATATGCTGTCGAAGAAAAACATCAGGGAAAAGGTTATGCGACCGAAGCTGTCAGAGCTCTCTCAAAATATGGGATCACTCACTTCGGCCTAAAATCAATCACCGGGGTTGTTGATAAAAATAATACTGGTTCAAAAAGAGTCCTTGAAAAAGCAGGATATGGTTTCATTAAAGAAGAAGTCCGGAGTGCTTTCGGCAGGTCAGGCCTGTGCAGAATATTTATATTCCACACATAGTATTGAGCAGTTCTTTTTTTTCTCTGTAATTTCTAATTATATGAACATTTTTACTTGCCTTCACCTGCTCAAGTCTGGCAAGATTTCCCGTCCTGTTATTCTTATTAAAATTCCATATCCATTTATAAAACTCCATGTCGAACCTCTCATTGCAGCCAATAGTAATATCCGGCCTTTCTTTTTTGAATATCTTTCCTTTAAGCATCCTCATAAAGGCATTGTACAAACATCTCCACCGCGGAAAATCGAAATAAATTATCGTGTCCGCTCTATCTATCCTTTTATCCATCGTACTTGAGTAATTGCCGTCCATGATCCATTCGTCACGGGCAATGAACTGGTCCGTCAGCTTATCCCATTTATCCTTTTCGACCGTTTCCCAGCCAGGCAGCCAGAAATGGCAGTCGAGGTGAATTATCTCTATTCCAAGTTTCGCGCTTAGCTCTTTTGCAAAAGTTGATTTGCCCGCTCCGCCGCAGCCTATAACGAGGATTCTCTTCATTCTTTCTCGGGTTCAGTTACTTTTTTGTCTCTGATCACAGTTACGGTTGCCGGGAGAATATGCGCGAAATATATGAGTACCGCAGTGAAAACGATATTGATCTGTAAGTCGGTCAATGACAGAACAATCATTACAATCAATGCAAAGATAGTGAATACAGCATAAGATATCCTTGAAATACTTCCGGCGATCTTGAGCTCTCTTTCGTCGAGTTT
>JAFGUL010000224.1 GCA_016938535.1 Candidatus Delongbacteria bacterium | reverse complement strand
GCGATACACCCAACTACACAAGTACGATAAGGTCATTTGTTGCCGATATTGACGGCAACGGACTTAAAGATATAGTTGTACTTAATTCTGGTCAAGACAATGATGTCACAATCCTCTTTCAGACAAAAGAAGGTGATTTTATGCAAGAGCCGCAGTCAGGAATAGAAAATCAAGATAATCTTGTCAGCAAGACAGAACTTTATCAGAACTACCCTAACCCGTTCAATAATGAAACGAAAATACAGTTCGGTCTTGATGCATCATCGGAAGTTGAACTGAGTGTTTATAACGGTAAAGGAGAATTGGTTGAAAGCCTTATTCAAGGCAGGTTTGGAAAAGGTATTCACTCGGTAAATTACAGAACTGACGGATTGACAAGCGGAGTTTATTATTACGAATTAAAAGTAAACGGCATTTCTGTAAAGGTAAGGAAAATGCTGTATTTGAGGTGATTTTACTTGACAAAGATTGCATTATACTGCATATTACTGATGCTTTCTATCTGTGAAATGCATTACAATAGGCTGGGGTTCGTATGTTCGAAGTACTGAAAAAATATAATTTCTGGGACGGGAAAGTCAAAGGGTGCGGTTTCTTAAGGAAATCTTATCTCAAAAAACTGAAAGAACTTGATGTAACTAAAACGATCATAACTATATCAGGCGGAAGGAGAGTCGGCAAAAGCTTTATTGTAAGGCAATTTATTGATTTTCTGATAAACGAAAACAAGGTCAAGCCAAAACAGATATTTTATGCGAACCTGTTCATCAGAGAGCTGGAATCTTTAAAAGACCCGAAAATATTTACGGAAGTGGTCAATTTGTGGAAGAAAAAGCTTAAAGTTGAGGGAGATAAAAGAAAATATATTATCATTGATGAAGTGCAGGAAATTGAAAAATGGGAAATATTGGTAAATTCGCTGTATGAGGATTTTACTACCGAATATAAGGTAATAATCACCGGATCCAATTCAAAATTATTAAGCGGAGAGCTTTCAACCTATGTTGCCGGAAGGAGTTTTTCTTTGAATGTTTTCCCGCTTTCGTACCCTGAATATCTTGATTTTACTCAAAAAGGAATAGGCAAAGAATCATTTATCGAATATATGAAAGACGGCGGAATGCCCGAAATTGTGCTGGCCGAAAACAGCTTTGCAAAAAACAATCTCATTTCAACCACAATTGACTCAATAATCATGAGAGATATTGTACAGAGGCACGACATCCGGAGCATATCGTTACTGAAGAAAATCGTTGATTATTTCTGCTCATCTCCATCAGACGAAATATCGAAAAATAAAGTTGCGAACATCCTAAAACACACAGGTCTGAAAAGTTCGATACATACCGTTTCGGATTATATCGAGTTTTTAAAAGAGTCTTTTTTGATACATTCATGCCCGGTTTTTTCATACAGGAAAAATGATATTTTGAAAAGCGTGCCTCAAAAGGTCTATCTTAATGATCATTCATTCGCTACAAGTAATTTCGGGTTCAAAGATCTGGGCAAATTGCTTGAGAATATAGTCTATATAGAACTCCTGAGAAAAGGGTATAAAGTACAAACTCTTAAGATTGACGACAAAGAAATAGATTTCATAGCCGAAATAGATACCGAAAAAACATATTATCAGGTAGCCTATACACTTGGAGACAGAGACAGTGAAACATATAAAAGAGAGTTCGGAAATCTTTTGTTAATTAAGGATCATTTTCCGAAAATTGTTTTAACTTTAGACGATATATTGTTTGCGCCCGTGCAGGGAATTGAGCATAAGAGTATAATTGAATTTTTGAGGTGATTATGAAGAATAAATTCGTCATACTGGGCGCGGGCGGGGTCGGGACGGCGATCGGCGCGGCTCTTGCGGAAAAGTATTATGAGGACACGCTCCTAATAGCGAGAAAAGAGCACGCGTTCGCGCTTAACCTGAAAGGCTGCGGGATCACGGGATCGGTTCACAAGACAGTAAGAGTAAGAGCCGCGGAGGAAATAGATTTCCTTCTGGAAAATAGTCTCCTGATCGTTGCTGTCAAGATCACCGTTCTGGAAGAAACTCTCAGGCAGATCCATCCTTACATTACAGACACGACCTCGATACTTCTCGTCCAGAACGGATACGGGGTTAAAAATATTGCGAACAGAGCACTGTTCGGTCTGGTTGATCAGGAGAGGATCTTCCAGGCGATCGCCACCTTGGGTGCGGTACTCCGTGCGCCGGGTCAGCTTGAGCTTTATCCCGGCGGACTGAAGGCCGAAAAAGCTTTTTCGAAAACTGAATACGCCGGGATTTTCGAGGGAACTTTCCTTGACTACAAAGTAACATCCGACCTCGAAAAAGCGGTCTGGATAAAGCTCATAATCAACTCGATCGTTAACCCTCTTTCAGTGATTTTTCGTGCGAAGAATAAGGTCATAGCCGAAAATCGTCTCGACGGGCTAAAGGACATGCTTCTTAAGGAAGGTCTTGCAGTAGTGAAAACGGAAGGTCACGACATAAACCTGACTGTTCCCGAGATCAACGATTTCATCAGATCGGACAATCGCACTTCAATGCTCCAGGACTATTTTCACAAACGCCCGAACGAAATTGATTTTATAAACGGAGCTATAATTTCAGTTTCAGAAAAGCACGGTATATGCGTTCCAGCGAACAGGCTGATATACGGGTTAGTTAAAAACATCGAAAAGAACAGGATCGAAGATAAAGAAGAGAAAAATTTATAGGAGTTGTTTTGGAATTTCATGATATCGCAATACTGATCTCAACCGGGCTTGTTGCAGGATTTCTTTCGGGTTATCTGGGTATCGGAGGCGGAGTAATAGTCGTTCCTGTCTTAGTATATTATCTTCAGGGAGTTGTCGAAACCTCTGAAATATTTCTTATCGCATCAACAATATCTCTCGGGGTGGTCTTTGTGGCCTCGATGAACGCCTCGATAAAGCATATTAAATCCGAAAATTACTACAAAAGGGCGATAATTCCGGTAGCTCTCGGTGCTATCCTCGGCCCGATCCCGGGAAACTATATCTGCAGCATAATATCGGACAGAAGCAGAATATTTTTCTTTGCTCTCATACTTTCAATACTGGCTGTAAGAGTATTTTTTCTCGACACGCAGGATGATATTGAGGAGGGAAAAAGAAGAATGCCCAAGTTCAGAACACCTGATATGTTCATTGCGGGTCTTTTCATGGGGACGGTTTCAGCCATGACCGGTATCGGGGGCGGTTCGATTCTGGTACCGTTACTCGCGGTTATTCTTCACTTCAATCTCAAAAAAGCCGTCGGTCTGGCTGCGATAGTTATGGTACTCAATGCTGTTTCTTCGCTCATAGGCAGGTATTTTATAGGATCGTTTGACGAAATACCTATGTCATTATTTTTCAGTATATTGCTCCTGATCTCTCTCGGAACTTTATTTACTTCACGCATGGGAGCGCATTTCAACATAAAAAGCAAAGATAAATCTTTTAAAAAGATAGCCGGAGCAGTATATTTGCTTGTCGCAATACAGATGTATATAAAAGCGTTTTAGGTAAGAATGACAGCAAAAGAAGAGAATACGCGTATAAGAAGTAATATTTTTAAAATATTCTCCGGTACTTTCGTATCAAGGATATTTGGATTTGTTCGTGAAATGGTGGTTGCATGGTTCTTCGGAACTTCAAAGACCGCGGACGCATTTTCCTTCGCACTGATATTTCCTAATCTTTTCAGGCAGGTTCTTGGAGAGGATATGGTAGAAAGAGCTTTCATGCCTCCTTTCAAGACAAAATACGACAGGGGAGAGGTCGAAGGTTCATGGAAGTTCTTATCGGTGATCTTCAACTGGTTCTTCGTTGCTCTGCAGGTCATAACGGCGGTAATGTACTTCATAACCCCGCTGATATTTATAGTTCTGAAATACTTCAATCCCGATGCAGCTTTCGATTATGATCTTTCGCTCAAACTGATCTTCATACTTATACCGTTCATGCTTTTTATCGGCCTTGCAGCCTTTGTGGGAAGCCTGCTGAATTTCTTCGAGCGGAACTGGATCTTCGGTTTTGCGCCGATCATGCTCAGCGTAGGCGTGATCGCGGGAATAGTATGGCTGAAACCTCTCATAGGCGATTATTCAATAGCAGCAGGATATCTTCTCGGAGCTTTTCTTCAGTTCGCCGTGCATCTCCCGTTCCTCATGTCGAAAAAATTTAAAAACGAGACCGGGATAAAATACTCTCCCGCATTTACGGACGGATCGAACGATTACAAAGTCATAAAGCGGGAATCAAAGATAATTACCTTGAACGCACTTTTCAACAAGAGCGCGGAATTTTTCGACAGGCTCATAGCAACCTGGCTGATAACGGGTTCGGCATCCTCGCTTTTCTATTCCCAGAGACTTTTTCAGCTTCCTTTCGCAATAATATCTTTACCGATAACACGCGGAATAAATCCGATGCTGAACAGGCTCAAAAGTACAAATGACTCTGAAAAATTCACCGAACTGTACGAAAAAGGCAACAGGATTTATTTTAAAATACTTGTTCCGGTCACCGTGATCTGCATTGCTGCCTCGGACGAGATCGTATCGGTTATTTACCAAAGAGGAGCTTTCGATGCTGATTCTTTAAAGATGACCTCGCAGGCCTTCATCATGTATTCCCTCGGCCTCATTCCCATCAGCTTCGCAGGCTATTACATGAGGGTGCTTTCTCTCGTCAGCAAGAATATTCATTCACTTAAAGTATCGGTCATAAGCGCAGGGATAAATATTGTACTTTCCTATGTACTCGCAGTCTATACTTCACTCGGTCATGCGGGAGTCGCTCTCGCAACATCTTTAGCTTTCTATTATAATATGATCAGGCTTAATTCGTATATAAAAGAGGAGATGAAGGATCTTCTCATTACGGGGCGCACGATATTTTTCTCAAAAGGGAATATTGTTTCAGTATTGACCGGGATTCTTCTTATCTTTATTTTAAGATCGGCATATATTTCGGATATTAATTTGTTCGAAGGCATTTTCAACATACTGACTTTAGGCGCGATAAAAGCTTTGACAGTAACCGGAGTCTTTGCCGTTTTGAACAGGGTTTATAAATAGAATCCGGCAGTTAAATATTCCCGTAAAAAATCTTGACAATTTTTCTCATTAGTCTTATATTTGCTAACCTGCAAATGCAGGCACCGGGGGTATAGCTCAGTCGGTTAGAGCAGCAGACTCATAATCTGTTGGTCCGGGGTTCAAGTCCCTGTACCCCCACAAAATTAAAGGTTGGCGCAACGCGCCAATTTTTGTAATTTGGAGCAGTAATAATATGAAAGTGTCAGAAGTTCTTAAAATACTTAACAGCAAAATAGTTACTTCAGTTAAATGGAAGAATGACCCGTCAGGTTTGCTCGTAGGTGATATGGATTCTAAAGTTACAGGAATACTTACCGCACTTAATCCCACTCTTCAAGTCGCTGAGGAGGCAAAAGAGAAAGGCTGCAATCTGATCGTTTCTCATCACCCTCTTTTCAAAAAACCTGTCACTGATCTTGTCGAAGGTGATTATTATTCAGACATTATTCGCTTCCTTGTAAAAAATGACATTTCACTTATATCGTTTCATACGAACTACGACCTTGCGAAAGAAGGCGTAAGCTTTCTTTTAGCGAGAGAGCTGGGTCTGAAAAATATCAGACCGCTGACACCGATAACCGAAATAAAAGATGTTGAAATAAATGAACTCTATAAGCTGGTCGCCTTTTGCCCTGAAGGTTCAGAAGAAGGCATTATGAAGGCAATAGATTCCGAAGGCGGCGCAACGATCGGAAGGTACGATCACTGTTATTTCTCTACGCCAGGAACGGGAAATTTCAGACCCGGTCCGGGAACAGTTCCTTTCGTCGGAAAAGAAAGTAAGATCGAGTCTGTAAAAGAGATCAGAATTGAAACTGTCGTGCAGGAATGGAATAAAGATAAGGTAGCCTCAGCTGTGAAATCAGCACATCCTTACGAGGAACCGGTGATAGATCTTTATCCACTCTGTAATGTTTCAGGTAATTTCGGCCTGGGAGCTATCGCGGATACGGAAAAAGGAATGACTCTTAAAGAACTGGCGCAGACAGTTTCAGATAAACTCAAAACCGGAACCTTGAGGATCGCGGTAAAGGACGCTGAAATGAAGATAAGCAGTGTAGCTGTCTGCGGAGGAAGCGGTTCATCGTCATGGAAGGCTGCAATGAAAAACGGAGCCGGAGCTATAATTACTTCAGAGTTCAATCATCATGTCTATCAGGAAGCGTCTTATTTTATAAATATTATTGATGCTACACACCACGCAACGGAACAATTTGCGAAAAAAGGACTAAAAGAAAATTTAGAGCCGAATGTATCAGGGTTGAGAGTATATGAATCCGAAACAGATACGGATGTTGTTAAGGCTCTGACGGAAATATAAAAGGAGAAGACAATGCAGGAAAGTATGCAGGACAAGATCAGAAAATTATCAGAACTTCAAAGTATCGATACCAAGATCAACATGATCGAAAAATCCAGAGGGAACCTTCCATATATAGTTGAAGAGCTGAAAGCCGAGATTTCACTGATAGAAAATGAAGTATCCGAACTGGATAATACAAATAATGAGCTTGCAGAATCACTGAGAGAATCCAAGAGCACAATTGAGAAATCAAAGATACTTCTCGAAAAATATAAGAATCAGAGAAACATGGTTACGAACAATAAAGAATACGAAGCGCTTATTAAAGAGATCGATTTCAGGGAAAGTCTTGTGATAGAGGAGGAAGACAGGATAAAGGACCTTGCGGAAAATCTTACTTCAGGAAAAGAGAACTTTGAAAACAAGACAAGGATACTTGCATCAAGAAAATCCACTCTGGCAGAAAAAGAGACCGAGCTCGAGCAAAAACTCAACGACACTCAGGAAGAAGAGAAAAACCTCAAAGAAAAAAGAAATTTATTAGTTGCGAAAATCGAGAAACCTTTATATAATCTATACCTTAGAGTCTATGGCTCTAAAGGCCGGCTTGCAGTTGTGCCTGCTAACGAAGGACATTGCGGCGGATGTTTTACTGTTTTGCCGTCACAAAAGCTTTCGGAACTCAGAAGAGCCGACTCGATCGTACAGTGTGATGCATGCAGCAGAATACTGTATTATGAAACATAAAATTCGTTCATTGAAATAAGCCGGTCGGATGGTCGCGTTCCGGAGAGATCCGGGATGAGGAAAGTCCGAACGCCGCAGGACAGGATGCCTGCTAACGGCAGGGAGCAGTGATGCTACGGAAAGTGCAGCAGAAAACAAACCGCCCGGATTTATTCCGGGTAAGGGTGAAAAGGTGCGGTAAGAGCGCACCGCGGTATCCCGTAAGGAGTACCGGCTAGGCAAACCCCATCCGGCGCAAGACCAAATAAATCTTTCTTTGAGGGCTGTCCGTCCGAGTGCGAAAGCACGGGAAGAAGGGTAGGTTGCATCAGATAAATGACCATTCAGACAGAATTCGGCTTACAGACCGGCTTAAAATTTAATTTAAAGAGAAGCTATTATGAAAAAGATAGCATTACTCACATACTTTTTTCTCATGGTGACTTTGTACTGTAAAGTGCCTTTCAAAACTCTCTACATAGAAATAGAGAAGGTTCGTTTTGAAGGTGAAGAGCAGCTTATCAGGAATGTTGATGAAAATTCCGATATGTTAAAAAAGTACAAATCTGTTCAGAAGATATGGGTCAATGTACCTGAAAACTCTTATCTTATGATCGAAGAACCGGATAAGGATAATTATCTGATAGAAAAGTACGGAAAATTGAAGCATAAGGGGAGACACTATACTCTGGATTTCGGTTTAAACTTTGCTTGGGATGCCACGAATATCCCTTCGGAACAGATATTTGACAATTACACTACCGAAGAACCTAATTTTCAGTTCTACAATGCAAAACTTGTAAGAAAAGTAATGCTTACTACTTTGGACGGCGTTAAACGGAAAGCTCATATTTATGCTTATCTTTACCTTGATCCTGTCGATGAAGATCAGACCCAGGCTTATATCACAGAAATCGAGAACAGCGATATGGCTAAGGAGGATAAGGACATGGAGATCGCCGCAGCCACTGAAGCTTTAGAAAGAAAAGCCGTGAAGTATCTGGAATGGATCTGGGTCGATGATGAAGGAAATGAGTTGAATATGTTCCTGAGAAAACACGAAACTATGCAGACGGTCAAGATCGAATATAATGTAAGAAAACTTGTTATTGATCAGGATTTTGACGATGGTATTTTTGAAAAAACTCTTTCAGGCTTTAAAGTTAAAGAAGTGAAAGGTTAAAATGTATTTTTTAAATCTTAATATAAAATCAGGCATAAATTGGAAAAAATATGGGAATATCCGAATGAGTTAGATTCTCAAAAAATTGAAGAGCTTAAAAATTCAACGGGACTGCCGGAAACGGTCGTCAGACTTTTAGCTGTCAGAGGTCTGACAAACAAGGAAGAGATAGAATCTTTTCTTTACCCTGAAAGAGCGCATTACCACGGTCCTTTTCTTTTGAAGGATATGGACAGGGCGGTTGACAGAATAACAGAAGCTCTGATAAATCGCGAGAAGATTCAGATATGGGGAGATTACGATGTTGACGGAATAACATCTACAGGTCTTTTATGTCTGTTCTTCGTTAAGTGGCTCGGGATCAAGGCAGACTATGTTATACCCAACAGAGAATTTGACGGCTACGGTTTAAGCAAAGCCGGAGTTAAGGAAGCTCACGAAAAAGGCATATCTCTCATAATAACAGTTGATTGCGGAATTACTTCTGTAAACGAGGTTGAATACGCAAAGACCTTAGGTGTGGATATAATCATAACGGATCACCATGAGCCTGACAGGGAGTTACCGGACGCAAGTGCAATTATAGATCCGAAAAGACCCGACTGTACCTACCCTTTCAAGCATCTTGCAGGTGTAGGAGTGGCTTTCAAGCTTATTCAGGGAATTCTGATGAGAAACGAAATGCCTTCGAACATAATTTCGGAATTTATAGATATTGTTACGATCGGGACTGCTGCAGATATCGTTCCTTTGACCGGAGAGAACAGAAAAATAGTTTCAGAAGGTCTCAAATATCTCGAGAACTGCAAAAATATCGGAATTTCGTCTCTTCTCAAGAAGCTCAACTTCTACCGAAAAAGCGTTAAGGTCAGTAACATACTCTTCGGTCTGGCACCCAGGCTTAATGCCGTAGGCAGAATGGGGGACGCGAACAGGGCTGTAAGACTGCTTTTGAGCAACGATCCCGCAGAAGCTGAAACAATTGTCGAGGAACTTGAATTCGAGAATAAAAGAAGGAGAGAATTCGACACAGAAACTTTGAAAGAAGCTATTAAGATCGTTGAAGACAGAGAGAATTTCGATCCGGATTACGATAAGGCGATAGTAGTTTCCAAAGAGAATTGGCATGTAGGAGTAATAGGTATAGTCGCATCGAGACTGGTGGAAAAATACTACCGTCCCAGTGTTGTAATTTCTATTACGAACGGGACAGGTAAGGGTTCATGCCGTTCAATTCCCGGAGTTAATATCTACGATGTTCTGACTGAGTGCTACAAATTGAATCTGCTTGAAAAAGAGAATTTCGGCGGCCATAACTATGCCGCAGGGTTTGAAATAGAAAGCTCGAAGATCCCGGCTTTCAAAGCCAAATTCAATGAAATAATATCTACTACGATACCAAAAAAAGATTTCGAGCAGGTTTTAAAGATCGATCTCAAAATAGATTTTGCCGATATTAACGACGAACTGATAGAAAAACTCAAAATGTTCGAACCGTTCGGACCCGCTAATGAACAGCCTGTTTTTGCAACAGGAAATGTTGAAATAGCCGGAGAACCGAGAATTGTCGGCAACAGGTCTGATTTCAATAATCAGAGATCAAAAACGAGGGAGAATCATCTAAAAATGAAGATCAGGCAGGGAAATAAGGTTTTCGATACGATCGGATTCAACATGGCAGATAAATTCGATATGATCAATGATCTCAGAACCGGTCTTCATATTGCATATTACATTGAAGAAAATACATGGAATAATAAGTCATATATACAGCTTAAACTTCAGGACATAAGCACCTAGAAACCATTAATAAATATTAATTTTACACTTGTGATACTGCAAAGTATAGGATATATTATATACTGAGTTGAATCGTGAGGCGGAATCAATGAGTTCGAATGTCAGTTTACCGGAAGTATTCAGATTAACAATATCATCTTTCTACGGAAGGTCTTTTACGCTTCTTTTACGCGACGGTAAACTTTTGTACCACTCAACAAGACCGACAGAGGAAATAACGAGAGATCCTTCAGGAGAAGACTGGGACAGGTTCTGGAAGGAAACAGTCAGGCTAAAGATATGGGTATGGAAAAAGGAGTATGTCGATAAGTCATCATCAGACGGTGCCAGCTGGAGTATCAATATCGAAGTGGGAAAACTCAAACTAAGATCATACGGCTCTAATATCAGACCTGATAATTTCGAGGAATTTCTCGAATCAGTCAGGAAACTGGTTCCCGGACTTCAGATAATATTAAATTAATTTCAATGCATTGGAGTTGTAATGCGTAATCTTATACCTGAGAAAATAATAGAAAATTTAAAACAGAACAGGTTTCTGGATGAATTTGAATGCTTTTCCATTTTTGTTGACATATCAGGCTTTACAAGCACTACAGAAGCTCTGATGAAGCACGGTCAGGAGGGAGCTGAAGTTCTGTCTGATATTTTGAGATATCTTTTCGACACGACAGTTAAAGCAGTGTATGAGCACGGCGGATATGTGACCAAGTACGCGGGTGACGCTTTTACTGCTCTTTTTGAACCTGCTGAAGATCACAGACAGACTGCATTAAATGTCCTGAACACAGCTCTCATCACGAACAGGTTTTTCGCGGAAAATAAAATATTCAGATCAAAGTTCGGAGATTTCGAGTTCGGAGTTAAGGTAGGTATGGGATTCGGTAAGTGTCAGTGTGGCATAGTCGGAACCGATAATGAGAAATCATACTACTTCAGCGGACCGGCAGTAGATCTTTGCGCTATGGCGGAACACAATGCCGTAAAGGGAGATATCTGGATGTCTGAAGGTGTTCATGAATACATTTCCGACATAGTTATTTCACCCGAAAAGAACGAATTATACGGACTGAATTTTTATAAAGTGACCCGCACAAAGAAGTTTGATCCGGCATCTTCTAAATATAAACCGGGTGTTTTTAATAAGGATCTTATATATAAAGTTGCAGGAAAACCTGAATCTGAGTTCCCTATCGGAGAATTCCGGGATGTTATATCAGTTTTCATTTCATTTGAGGGTCAGGTCGATTTGAATAAGCTGATGAATTACCTCTATGAGCTCAAAGAAACCTACGGTTCATCACATCCCGTAATAGATTTCGGTGACAAGGGCGGAAATATCCTTCTTTTCTTCGGCGCACCCGTTTCTTACGAGAACAACTCATTCAGAGCTCTTTCGCTCATACTAAAACTTCTGGAGTTTGCCGGAAACAATTTCAGTATTCGTGCCGGACTTGCTAAAGGCGTAGTTTATTGCGGCTTTAACGGATCGGAACTGAGAAATGAATTCACCTGCCTCGGAAACACTGTGAATCAGAGCGCAAGGTTTATGATGAAAGCCGAATGGGGTCAGGTACTTATAGACAAAAAGCTTTCCTCGGATGAAAATTTCATCACAGAGCATCTCGCAGACATTCAGTACAAAGGCAGAGAAGGTCTCATCCCGACTTACATATTGAAGTCCAAAGCTGAGATCAAAGATATTTTCTTTAAAGGCAGTTTCGTCGGAAGAGAAAAAGAGCTCACTAGACTGAGAAAGTATCTTGAGCCTCTTCAGAGGGGAAAGAACTGTGGAGTGATCTATGTTGACGGAGAAGCCGGAATCGGAAAGTCGAGGCTGGTTAATCATATAAGGCAGGAGTTTACCAGGTCCGGGGGGGTGAACTGGTTCTATTTTGTCTGTGACGACATAATCAAGGATCCGTACAATCCTTTCAGATATTTTTTTAACAGATATTTTGATTTTGAAGAGGATGCTGTTGAGAAAAATACCGAGAAGTTCGATCTTAAATTTGAAAGAATGCTTGAGCGTATTCTTGACATTAAATTCAGGAAGAAACTTAAATCCAAGAGAGATTACATCGCTTATTTTTTGAAACTTAAGCTTAGAGATCAGTCTGTGCTTCTCGAAGAACCTGATGAAAGACAGAACTCGATTATTTTAGCTTTAACGGAATTTTTCAGAACATTTACCGAAATATCTTCACTAGCCCTTGAAATTGATAACGCAAGTTATATTGATCAGGATTCGCTCAAACTTTTTAAAAGGATATCTCTTTCGCTCAAAAGATCTCCGCTTGTTATGATTTTCAATTGCAGACTAAAAGATAACGGTCAAATATATGACTATGATCTCTCTCCAAAGAAAAGGATCAGGCTTAAGAATCTGAATAAAAAAGACTTCAAGGAGCTTACTAAAGAGAGACTTGATCTGAAAGCAGTTCCTAAAGAAACACTGAAGGTTCTAGAAGATAAAAGCAAGCTCAATCCTCTTTTCCTTGAGCAAATGGCAATGTATATAAAAGAGAATTCGGTTCTCGATGCCAAAAACAGGATCAAAGATGTCTCAGCGCTGCCTTCAGGAATAGACGGTATCATTCTTGCCAGAGTAGATAAACTGAATTCAGATCTGAAAGAGCTGGTTAAAACGGCATCGTGTATAGGTAATGAAATACCAGTTGATCTTATAAGCTACCTGTTCAGGAATAAGTACGGCAATATTTCTAAATATCTTTGTGATCTTGAGAAGGAGGATATTTTTATTCTTTTCTCAGAATTAAGCTATCTTTTCAGATATTCTGTTATTAGAGATGTGCTCTACAATATTCAGCTAAAAAAAATTCTCAGGGAACTTCATGGCGAGATAGGAAAAGCGATAGAGAAGATTCATGCTAAGAATTTAGATAATTACTTTTCCGTTTTAGCATACCACTACGAGAACGCTGAAAATATTGAAAAAGCTCTTTTCTATCATGAAAAAGCCGGGTTTTTGGCAAAAGAGAATTACCAGAACGATCAGGCATTGTACCATTTCAATAAAATTCATTATTTATTGACATTGAAAAAAAATATAAATGATGAAGATTGGATCAATCTGGATGTATCAGAAAATTATGATGATATAAAAAAAGTGATAGAAATAGGATTGATAAGATTTCACTTTTATTACGCAATTCATCAAGACATTTCTTTGAGTAGTAAAATAATTAAAACATTATCGCTATTAGCAAACAAAACAAATGACGAATTTCTGATTTCTCAGACGCTAATGGAGGGTAGTCTTATACTCAGTAATAGCGGTAAATATGAAGAATCAAATAAAAAAATTGAAAGAGCCGTTAATATTTACAAAAAGCTGGGACTTCCTTACGAGGTCGCTTTATCCTATCTAAGTCTGGGAAAAAATCAGATGTTCATTGGAAAAATGGAAAAAGCCATTGAATATTATAACATTGCATTAGAAAAGTCTGAATCGATAGAGGATGTGTATAAGAGGGAAAAAATCAAAGCAAAAATATTTGGAGATATGGGTATAAGTTTTGACTACAGCGGTAATTTCGAAAAAGCTTTAGAATTTTATAATAAACAGCTCGAAATTACAGAAAAATTAAATTTGAGAATAGAAAGATCTCTGGCACTTCTAAACATTGGGGTTGTGTACCATCTTACCGGCAATCTTACTAAAGCAAAAGAATTCTATGAGCTCAGATTAAAATTGATCGAGGAGCTGGGAAGAAGGGTGGATACAGCTCAAACATTAAATAATCTTGGTTTCTTATACAAGGATTTGAATAATCTCACCAAGGCGATCGCTTATCACAAAAGAAGCTACAATATAAGTAGAGAACTGAATGATTTTAATACCATGGCGAGTGCATCTGTTAATCTTGGTCATGTATATAAAATTCAGAAGAAATATTCTAAATCTGAAAATGAGTATGATAAGTGTTTGGATATATCTAAGAGATTTGAATTGAAACATATTGTTGCGGAATGCTTAATAGAACTTGGGGAAGTGTATTTTCATACAGATAGAAAAAAAGAAGCATTTTCAAGTTTAAGGGAGGGTCTATCAATAGCTGAAGAGATTGGATTCGCTGAATACATTGAGAAAGGAAAAATAATTCTCAAAAAATATTTCCCTGAAAAAAAATCAGAATAGTGTTCCAAATCACATTTTATTTGTTGTTGTATATTTATATTTTGAAATAGCTAAGCCGGAGGATAAAATGGGCAGTAAAATAAAAATATTATTCTTAGTAACTTTTCTTGTAACAAGTCTTCATTGCGAAACATTGTTTGAAGTCAAAGATTCTGCAGACAATCCCGTTCTGAATGTTTCAACTGACGGTCTTAGGGTAATGAACGAAGGCGATACATTAATGGTGATAAGTTCTGACGCGATTAGAGCTAATATTGGAATGACCAGCAAAGGTCTATCCAGAGCTTTCAGTGTTACTACGACTAGTTCTAAGAACAAGGGGCTTATAAATGCTCTCGAAGTAAATGCAGGATCGGCCTCAATGACTTCGCAAGAAGGAAGATACACTAATTTCAGTCCTCAGAATATTTTTATCGGGTTAAATTCAGGAACAAGAACAGACCCGAACGGAACCTGGAGGGGGATGAACAATATTTTTCTCGGGAACTCAAGCGGTTACTGGAATGACTGGGGTACTGATAATATTTTTATCGGAGACAGTACCGGATTCAACAGCAAAAATACAGACAAGAATATTTTCATCGGTAATCTGGCCGGATTTAACACAGAGTCGGACGATCCGGGATACGGAAGCTCAAATATTTTTATTGGAGTAAGGTCCGGATATTCAAATATTGAAGGTATGCACAGTGTATATGTCGGACAGCAAACAGGAGAAAGTAATTATAACGGAACGGCAAATGTTTTTATAGGAAGTTTAAACGGAAGAGCAAATAACAGTAATTACAATACTGCAGTGGGTGGAACTGCGTTCTATAAAAATACTTCAGGTTCGAGCAACACTTTACTCGGATCTTTATCAGGTTACAATAATCTGACAGGGTCAAGAAATGTATTTTTAGGCTACAAGGCAGGTTATAACGAAACCGGTTCAGATAAATTGTATATTGATAACTCAGACACTTCCACACCCTTAATATGGGGTGACTTCTCTTCTGACCTTATCAGATTCAACGGATTAGTTGGAATAGGCACATCCAACAGCTCATACGGTCTTTATGTTGTAGATGATTATATTTCAGTTTACGGAAATTCTGACGGAACCGGCACATATATTTACGGACTTTACGGTGATGCTGACGGGGGAACTACAAGGAATGTAAGTGTTTACGGATCGGGAGCAACTGGTACCGGAACGAACTGGGCGGGATATTTCAACGGAGATGTAAACATTATTGGAACAACAGTTAAGAGTTTTGATGCAGTAAAGATAGATCATCCTCTTGATCCCGAGAACAAATATCTTTTTCATTCTGATATCACAAGTGATCAAATGACTAACATTTATCACGGTAATGTGATTCTGGATAGTGACGGTAAAGCTCTGGTGGAACTTGCTGAATGGGTTGAAGAAATAAATAAAGATTTCAGATATCAGCTGACTGCAATAGGAGCACCCGGACCGAATCTTTATATCGCAAAAAAGATAAGTGGAAATACTTTCGAGATAGCAGGCGGTATAGAAGGAATGGAGGTGTCATGGCAGGTTACAGGGATCAGAAACGATAAGTACGCTCAGAAGAACCCAATGAGGACAGAAGAAATAAAGAAAACCGATGAAAAAGGTTATTACCTTCATCCTGATGCTTACGGACTTCCTGAAAATAAAGGAATAGAATATCAGATACAAAAAAGATCATTAGAATCAGAAAAATAGTTATCGAATTATCGAGGAGGGGAGATGAGAAAATATTTACTTTTAGTTATTTCTGTAGTAGTATTTGTTTACGCTGAAACACTTTTCGAGGTTAAGGATGCTTCAAATAATAAAGTTCTCGATGTTTCTACAGACGGTTTAAGGATCCTAAATCAGGGTGATACAGTTATGGTTATAAGCGCAAACGAGATCAAAGCCAATCTACAGAACAGTAAGGGGCTTTCCAGAGCTTTCAGTGTCACAACAACGCAATCAAAAGGTGACGGAAATGATCTTATGAGACTGACTGCGGACAGCACAAGGTTTTGGATCAGCGATACGGGATCGGGATTTGGTGTTTCAAGCCAAACAGCCTTAAAGCAAAAGAGTGTTTCAACGAATTTCCTCAAGGTTACTAACGACAATACAGAAATGCGTGAAGGTTTAGCAGGAGACAGATATACCGACTTTAGTCCGGAGAATATGTTCCTTGGATTGAATGCAGGAAAAGCGACAACGCCAAGCGGATCAACCAGCGGTCAGGATAATATTTTTATTGGTAATGAATCCGGTATCATAAACAGTACAGGCTACAAGAATATTTTTATTGGTGCAGAATCAGGAAGGAACTCAAACTCTTATGACGGAACATTTATCGGTTACAAAGCAGGTTATAACAACGCTTCCTCCTCAAATATATTTATCGGAAATTTTTCCGGATACGCTAATACGACCGGATTTATCAATACTTATCTGGGACATTACACAGGAAACGTTCAGCAAAGTGGCATATATAACACTTACATAGGCTATTCAGCAGGAGCTAACAAAACAAGCGGTAACTATAATACATTTGTCGGAAGCCTGGCAGGTCAAAATAACAGTACCGGATCCAGTAATGTTTTTATAGGAAACGGAGCCGGTGGTCAGGAAACAGGATCTAACAGACTTTACATAGATAACTACAATACTGCTGATCCTTTGATATACGGAGAGTTTGACACCAACAAGCTGAAAATTAACGGATATCTTGGTGTCGGAAAAATCCCCGATCCATCTTACAAACTCGATGTTCTGAGCAGTTCTTATGCCGGAAACTTCTATGCAAATACAACCACCGGAGATCATACCAGGGGTCTTTATGCAAGAGCTAACGGTGGATCAAGTTCGAACTATGGTATTTATGCTTCGGCTTCCGGAACAGGGGCGACAAATTATGCAGGATATTTTAGCGGCAATGTTTATGTGACAGGAAACATGTATGCAAATGACTATATCGAGTTTAAATCCGATCATCCCCTTGATCCGGAAAACAAAACTTTATCTCATTCATCTGTTTCAAGCAGCGAAATGCTTAATGTTTACAGCGGAAATATTGTTCTTGACGGCAAAGGAAATGCAATCGTGCAAATGCCTGACTGGTTCGAAGCTTATAATGCGGAATTCAGATATCAGCTGACAGGGATCGGCAGTTCGGCTCCAGGTCTGTTTATTTCAAAAGAGCTTAATAGCGGAGAGTTCGGTATCGGCGGCGGAAACCCGGGAATGAAGGTTTCATGGATGGTCACTGCGGTCAGAAATGATAATTATGCTAAAGCTAATCCTGTGCAGGTCGTAACTGAAAAAAAAGAAAAAGAAAAAGGATACTATCTTACACCTGAAGTATTCGGCAGATATAAAGACTTGAGCATTGAGTCCGTTTATGAGAAAGAAGTAGATATAAGACCTGTTGAATAGAATTTTTATAATTAGAGGAGTGTGTTATGAGAATATATATTTTTTTCGTGTTGACTGTAGTCATATTTATGCAGGCGGAAACTCTTTTTGAGGTTAAGGATGCTTCAAACAATCCTGTATTGAGCGTTTCGACGGACGGTTTGAGAGTGCTCAACGAAGGCGATACACTAATGGTAATAAGCAACGACGGAATAAGAGCGTATGTACAGCGGGACCCGATCAAAGGATTGTCAAGAGCTTTTAGTGTCACAACAACTCAGTCGAAAGGTGACGGGAACGATCTCATGAGGCTTACAGCTGATAGTACAAGGTTCTGGATAAGCGATACAGGTTCCGGATTCGGTGTGGCAAGTCAGGTCGCCGCAGGAAAAAGTGTTGCTACAGACTTTCTTAAAGTGACAAATGCCAAAACGCAGATGAGGGAAGGATCAGCAGGTGACAGATATACTGACTTCAGTCCGAAGAACATTTTCCTGGGATTAAATTCAGGAATAAACACAATTCCGCTTAATGAAACTTCCGGGGAGAACAATGTCTTTTTAGGAAATCAAAGCGGTCAAAATAATTTATCAGGAGCATCGAACGTCTTCCTCGGTTACAAATCAGGTTTTTCAAATGACACCGGCTATAAAAATTGTTTTATAGGACAGGAAGCCGGATTTTCGAATTTAGACGGTTTTTATAATGTGTTCGTAGGTTATTTCAGCGGATATGAAAGTGCTGGAACTTTCAATAATACTTTTGTCGGTCATGAAGCAGGTAAAAATACAGTTTTAGCTAATGAATATGACGGTTGTTATAATTCCTTTTTTGGAAGCGGCTCAGGTGCAACAAATGCGACGGGCACATATAATAGTTTTTTTGGTGCTTTCTCCGGCACAATGAACACAACAGGATCAAGAAACGCCTTTTTTGGCAGAAATGCCGGTTTTCAAATGACAACAGGATCGGAAAATACAGGAATAGGGCAAAATTCGTCGCGCTATCTTAAATCCGGTAATTATAACACCAGCCTTGGAGTAGAAAGTGGTTATTCAAATGAAACAGGTTCAAGAAATGTCTTTATAGGGTATAGGGCAGGTTTTAGCGAAGCAGGTTCGGATAAATTATATATTGACAATTCGAACACCTCTGATCCTCTGATATACGGAGAGTTCGATAACGATTCACTGCAGATAAATGGAGATCTTAATGTTACGGGAAACTCATATGTGAACGGAAAATTAGGTGTCGGAACTGAGCCTTCCTACAAAATTCATTCTATTGATGCAACAACATACAGCGATAATCCTTCAATATTCGGCAAACACAATGTTACAGACAGCTATGGTACAGGTATCAGAGGCGAAGGCGGCTATAGAGGTGTGATAGGATATGCAAGTGCAACTTCGTTCGAGTGCAGAGGATTATACGGG
>JAFGUL010000223.1 GCA_016938535.1 Candidatus Delongbacteria bacterium | reverse complement strand
TTTTCGTAGCAGCCTCTGAAAAGTAAGTTAGCTCTGAAGGTTGTCTGATCATCCATTTCGAACTTGGATTTTACGCTCAATCCCAATCCTGTTTTGTCAGGATCCCAAGGCTGTGTGAAACCGGGTCCCGGTTCGTAAGGAGTGTATGTAGCATAATTGTTATTCGCAATGAATTGAGCATCAATATGGAAAAGTCCTATGTTTGCCTGAAGTCTGGGTGCGAAGAAAATGCTGACCCCGTCTCTTCTTACAGCCGTTCCGTACCCGTCTCTGCTTAAAACAAAGATATTGTTGACTCCTACGGTAAACATTTTGTTGATCTTGTAATCCATATCGGCAAGGAAAACTGATGTTCCGAAGCTGTATGTGTCGTTAGAAAGGTACATTTCCCCTTCATCATAAGCGGCAAACCAAGCCACATCTACAGAATAATTATTGAATAAGCCTTTCCACATTATACCTGCAAGGTCACTGTCCAAAATCATGCTGTGGGCATCTTTGTACGGAAGTAAACCAATCCTGAAAAGATGATTTTTAGTAGGCATTACATCAATGTATATGTTCTTTGTTTTAAGATTTTTCCCGTCAGTGCCGACAGCACCACCGTTGGTGCCGTACTGGATGTCGCCTATCTCAAGAACAGTTTTAACAGCAAGATAATCATTAACTCTATAATCTATTCCGGGTCTTAATCTCAGATCAGCTTCTCTGTTAAAAATCTGTTTATCAGCATTTGAAGAATTCATGTTCTGCATTTCTGAGCGCAGTCTCATCTCCATGCTGAAATTAGCCTGAGTATAAGCCGAAATGATCGAGATAAAAATCATCAGTAATATATACTTTCTCATAATTTATCCCTCTTATTTAAGCTTAGTGTTTAAAGAAAGCCCGATTTTAGTAAAAGGCTTGTGTCCGCCTTCATGATCGTACCATTCTCCGGGAAGAAGTACGGCTATATAAGGAGTAACATATAGATCGTCAAACATTTTAATTTTAGCTTTCAGATCCAATTCTGTTCCTATCCAGCTTTCAGGTCTTAATTTCCAGTCACTGCCTTTTCTAAGTACTTCTATGGCGGTCATCGCATGACCAAGTCCGAAAGTCAGCTTAAAGTCATTAATGAATGTTAAGGACTTCATGAGGTTTGATATGTTATAATCAACGAAAACGGCAGGTAAAATAATTCCTCCGTGTCCGGCTAGAGGATTTTTGGGAAATGTTGTAAATGGACTAAAAACCTGAGTATCTTTAGTATCCAGACCATAACCTTTCTCGGTTAATATTTCCAATCCTGTGTCATAATAAGAATTCATGCCGTAATAGACATTCCATCCTGCTTCTTGATTACCGTCTCCGTCTCTGAACAGAAAGTTGAACCTTGCGTCAAATTCGTCATTGATATCATATTTCGTTTTAAGACTGAAAACTCCGCCTGTTGATTGAGGATTATATCCTGTGTCACCGTCTCCAAGAATGAATTCATTTTCAGGTCTTATGTTGTTCATTCCTAAAGCAGCCTCTACATAAAATTTATTGAATAAACCCGCAAAATAGGGAGTAGACCAAAGCACGATCGATTTGCTGTGAGATACATTCAGGCCGTCGTCAGATCTTTGTTCACGTGAAAATTGCGCCAAATTGTTAATACCGACCTTTATTTTATCGTTTATTTCGTACTCGAAGTCAGCCACAATTTCAGTTTTACCCAAACTGTATGTATTGTTGTCTTTCTCATAAACTTCTCCAAGGTCAGCAGATGCGAACCATGCCACGAAAGAAGTAAGCTGCTTTCCCTGAAGCATGTAAATATTCTTCCATGACAAACCGGCTATGTCCGAATCGAGAATCATGCTGTGGAAATCTTTATAAGGTTGCAAACCCAGTCTAATCCGGTTTTCATTGTTTGGTGTTATGTCAAGGAACAAATTCTTGGTCTCAACATTTATTCCGTCAGTACCCAAAGCCCCACCTTTAGCAGCGTTGCCAAAGCCGATATCACCGATCTCCATTACAAATTTTGCGGACAGGTACTCGTTTTGCGTGTAGCTAAGCCAAGGTTTGAATCTCAAATCCGTTATTCTTTCCCAGAGCTGATGATCCTCACTGGTACAGAACATTTCAGCTCTCGTTCTGAAATCCATGCCTGTTTTAAACTGAGCACTCAGGCTGAATGCCAAAGCAAGAACCACCACAAAGGCCACAATCTTTTTCATAAATCTCTCCGTCTTTATTAAATTTTCTATGTCTATGCTGCTGTCAACATCCGTCACTCTCCAAAGCCAAAACGGGCATATTCAGCTTTATCGGATGATTAGATTACAATTTAACAACAAGATACTGTTATGTCAAGAAAA
This sequence comes from Candidatus Delongbacteria bacterium, assembly GCA_016938535.1. Next base: position 3,093 of record JAFGUL010000223.1, on the reverse strand, counting down.
AAAAACTGCAACATCTTCTGTATTATTTATTGTTAATCTTGAACTTGACAACCGGCCAAAATATTTATAATTTGTGACAGTATTATGAAAGTAGAAATTGACCACAATATCAGAATGGCTCTGGAGACTGCCGAAAAACAAACCGGTTATACATCTTATGTTGTAGGCGGTTATGTCAGAAATATGCTGCTCGGGATCAGCTCGGATGATATAGATTTTGTAATAGAAGGCGATTCATTAATGTTCGCACGCGAGTTCGCGCGAGCCGCGGGAAAGAAAAAAATCGTTGAATTCCCGAGATTTAAAACTGCAAAGGTCAATTACAAAGGTACTTCAATTGAGTTCGTCGCAGCGAGGTCAGAGAAGTATTATCCTGATTCGAGAAACCCGGAAGTTGAACTCGCCTCTCTGAAAAACGATCTTGAAAGAAGGGATTTTACGATAAATGCTCTTGCAGCAAGAGTTACCGGTCCGGAAAGCGGCATTATCATAGACCATTTCGGAGGTATAGTGCACATTAATAGGAAGCTGATTAAAACGCCACTCGCACCTTATGAAACTTACAGGGATGATCCGTTGAGAATGCTCAGATGTATAAGATTTGCCGCGACTCTAGGATTTAAGATCGATAAATGTTCTTTTGAAGGTATAATTTCCAATGCTGACAGAATAGATATAATATCAGTTGAGAGAATATCAGATGAGTTCTTCAAGATATTGTCTTCAAAAAATCCTGTGAAAGGAATTTGGCTTCTTTACAGATCTGGTCTGCTTGAAAGGATCTTTCCGGAACTTACGGATCTGACCGGTCTTGAGGAGAGGGAGGGCATCGGCCATAAGGAAATGTTTATTCACACTCTTAAGGTTCTTTACAAAATATCAGGGATGACAGATAAAATTGAACTGAGACTGGCTGCTCTGATGCATGATATAGGTAAATCAAAAACAAAATATTTTAAAAAGGGGCAGGGCTGGACTTTTCACGGGCATGACGAAAAAGGTGCAGAAATGTTCGCAGAGATTTCGGAAAGGCTTAAATGGTCAAATGATCTTACCTCTTATGTGACCAAGATAATCAGGCTTCATCACAGACCTATATCACTGACGAAGGACGAAGTTACAGATTCAGGTGTAAGAAGGCTTCTCTTCGAAGGCGGTGATGAAGTTGAGGATCTGATGATACTATGCAGGGCAGACATTACAACATCGAACAAAAACAAGTTAAACAGATACCTCGACAATTTTGACAGGCTTAAGATTAAAATCGAAGAGGTTGAAGAAAAGGACAGGTTAAGAAATTTCAAACCGCCCGTCACAGGCGAAGAAATAATGGAGTTTTTTAATATTGAACCGGGACCGAAAGTGGGCGAGATCAAGAAAATAATAGTTGAAGCAGTTCTGAGCGGAGAAATAAGTAACGAAAGAGAGCCCGCGATCGAATTATTAAAAAAAATCAAACAAAATGAGAGGTTACCTGTATGAAAGACGGAGAAGATAAAGACAGATCGGAAGAAATCAGTTCCAGCGACAGTGATATATTTTCCATAAGCAGCGAAGAAAGTTTTTTCAGCAGTATTCACGATATCGAGAATCTGAGAAATGTTCTTCCGACGCACGAAGAAACAGAAAGCAAGAAACTTCAGCAGGTATTGAGTATTACCGAGAAACTGATGACCACTTTTAAGAAAGAAGAGATATACCATATTATAATTCAGAAATCTATTGAATTTACCGGAGCAGAAAGAGGATATCTTCTTCTTGTAAATAAGGACGAGCTTGATATTGTTTACTCCCTCAATATGGACACGCAAACTCCTGAAGAGTCCGTCAGAGAGATTTCTTCGACCGTTATTAATAAGGTATTAGCAGAGAAAGAGGTCATAATTATAAAGGATGCTCTCAACGACGAGGAGTATGAGGTTAAAAGAAGCATTATCAATCTGAGATTAAAGGCAATAATGTGCGTTCCTATGATAAAGGAGGGTAAGGTAACTGGAATTATTTATGTCGAGAACAGGAAGATCCCCGGTATATTCAACTCCGAATCAGGTGAAATTCTGAAATTTTTCGGTAATCAGTGCGCAATTGCTCTAGAGAATCTAGATCTTATACAGGAAAATAAAGATTATGCCGTAAATCTGGAAAAACAGGTCGAAGAGAGAACTGCAGAACTCTCGTATGAAAAAGCATTTATTGAAAGAATAATCGAAAATATCGGCGAGATACTTGTCGCTGTAGATAATAATAATAGAATAATCAAGATGAACAGTGCGGTAAAAGGCATACTTGGGATAGAGTCTGATTCTTACCTTGGAAAAACGATAGGTGAATTTTATGAGGGTGATTCTTCAAAACCGGTATCAGAAGCTATAAGCTCAAAAAAGAATACTTCTAATATATCATGCTACATTCTTAATTCTGCGGGCGAAAAAGTTCATTTCTCGGCAACCGTAAGCCATATTATAGAGAATTCTGAAGTGATCGGGTCAGTCATCATTAATAAAGATATGACGGAAGTAGAAAAATATGAGATGGAAAGGCTTGAGAAAAGGGAGCTTGAATCAATTACAAAGGCAGCTGTAACGGCTAATGATCAGATAAACACTCCTCTGGGTGTCATAATCGGTAGGGCAACTATACTTTCTTCTCTCATTCCAAATGATGAAAATATCAAAAAAAATCTCGATGTGATAAGGGATCAGGCATACAGAATTAAAGAAACGCTTAATGAAATGAAGAAGATCACAAAGATCAAAGACAAGGAATACAAGCTTGACGGGATCAGGATGATAGATCTTGAGAGGAGTGAAGATTAGTCTGGTTTCTTTAAAAATATCACTCATGTCGTATCTATTTAACACTTTAATCAAATGTTAGTATTTAGTGTGGAATTGGAGTTGCTGTATAAGTGTAAAGCTCTTAAAAAAAAACGCAAAGTGTAAAAAAAAAGACTTGACTTGCAATCAAAGTCTTGGTAAATTTGGTGCTCGCTGATAAAAAAGCGACGTTCATTGACATAGGCAAGATAAAGAAGAAGCACAAAGAAACAAGTTTTAAAAGAAACGAATTAAGGCCCTGCTGAAATTATTCAGC
>JAFGUL010000222.1 GCA_016938535.1 Candidatus Delongbacteria bacterium | reverse complement strand
TCACAATGCTGGGATCAGTTCTTGTTACCGGCAATGTTCTTGATGAATTCGTGGTGAAAGCTTCCGGAAATATCGAAGTTCGAGGGTCGGTCCAAAAAGCGATACTTGAAGCGGAAGGTGATATTATCGTACGACAGGGCATAAATGGAAGAGACGAGGGTAGAATTGAGACCACCGGCGGTTCAATTTATGCGAAATTCGTGCAAAGGGCAAATCTGATAGCTGAAAAAAATATATTTGTGACAGAAGAACTTCTGCTTTCAAATGCAGATGCGGGTTCTTTGATATTGTGTAATGGAAAACGTGCGCAGATAGTCGGTGGTGTGGTTCGGGCCGGTGATGAGGTAAATGCCCGCATGATCGGATCAGAATCAAATACTAAGACCGTTGTTTACGTGGGTGTTAATCCGAAAATACTGCAGCAGATGTCTAATCTCGAAAAAAATCACAGTGATTCAACTGACGAACTCGAGAAGATTGATCTTGATTTGTCAACCCTTGAGAACAGACAGCGAACAACCCGCTTAAGTGACGAGCAGAAAGAAAGATTTGCGGTTCTGAAAGAAAGAAAAGAAAAGCTGACCAAGCGTAAAGAGGAAATCGCTCTTGAATTGCAGGAACTGAAGGAATATCTGGAAGTTATCGAACAAAAAGGACGTGTGTGTGCCGAAAAGAAACTTTTTCCCGGTGTCGAAGTTGTTATCAAAAATAACAAGCTGCGTGTTAATGATCTTTATTCTGATGTCAGTATTACACTGAGAAACAATGACTGGGCTTTCGGTTCCTATATACCGCCTGAAGGTTTTGAGGATGTTATGACGTCCAGAAAGAGGAGGCGTTAGATGGCTCTTTCTCCGTTGGATATTCAGACAAATCTTGGACATGCTCATGATGTGGCGAGAATACGGCAAATTGAAAACGAGCATTCAAACATTTTACAGCATAATCTCGATACGAAGTCTCTCTCCGATTCGCTGAGAAATAAAGATACCGTAAAGCAGTCAGAAAAAGGTGAGAATATCCCCCTGCATATAAATGAGGATAAATCACGCCAGCAGAAACGCCGGGAGCAGAGTCGTGATGAGAAAAAAAATCAGGAAACTGATCTGATCAGCAATGCTCCGAAGGATCCCCTGCTGGGTTCGCACATAGATGTTACGAGGTAATTAATGCTGACGCTCCTGTGGATATTGCTTACCAACATTTTTACCGGTACTGTTCTTTATCTCGTACTGTCATTGAAACTTGAGAAATCAGCGGATGAGTTTCGTATAAAAAAATTACGTCGTGAAATAGACGAAACAATCCGTGAGTTTAACGCGACAGCAGAGCGAAATATTTCTCTTCTTGAGAACAGAATACGAATGGTGAACAAGGTACTCAAGGAAGGGGATACTTCATTTGACTCCTTTCGTGTATCCGCCACCGGTGCTGCACCCGTGTTCCCGGATAACTCTGATATAAGAAGTCCAAACATTAAGAATCTGTCCCCGGAAGGTACGAAAAACCGTACTTCATTCAATGTCGTTGTCGATGAGCCGCTTGATTTATCTGTCAACGGTAGTATAATTGAAGAGGCTGCACAGGATCAGGATAAGGTTTTAAGCGAGCAGTATGTCACTGCGCTGTCTAAACACGATTTCATTGCAGGGAAGTACCGTGAAGGTGTAACCATTGACGGTCTCGTGCGTGTATCGGGAATGAGTAGAAAAGAAATTCAACTGATTTTACAATTAAATGGCTTGAGAGCTGAGGGCTGATAATGGATTTTCTTAATATTCCGCGGTTAACCGATGACGAGTTCGATAAATTTGCGAAATTAATTTATAACGAAAGCGGAATTTTCATGAAGCCGACCAAAATTACGCTTTTGTCGAATCGTCTGCGAAAAAGGCTCCAATCGCTGAAACTGTCCTCTTTTTCAGAGTATTACAGTTATGTAATGAATCAGACTGACCGTTCCAGGGAAATCGAGGAGCTTCTCGATGTCGTATCCACCAATGAAACATATTTTTTTCGAAATGAGCGTCATTTTGACGCGCTTGTTCAGAAATTACTGCCCGACATTGCCGCGAAAAAAAAGGATAAAACTTTACGGATATGGAGTGCGGGCTGCTCAACAGGCGAAGAACCCTATACAATAGCCATTTGTGTAAATGAAAAAAAATCGCTTTTCCCCGGTTGGAAAATCGAAATACTCGCAACGGATATCGCCTATACAGTATTGGAATTTGCAAAGGTCGGCCGTTACTCGGGACGAAGAATTGAAAAAGTTCCGGTCGAGTATATGAAAAGGTATTTCATTTCAGTCAAACCCGAGGAGGGACTTTTCGAAATAGGACCCGAATGCCGGAAAATGATATCGTTCAGTCAACTTAATCTTTTCAAGGATCCCTT
>JAFGUL010000221.1 GCA_016938535.1 Candidatus Delongbacteria bacterium | reverse complement strand
TTTTTCCAGTTCGGGATGTAGCGCAGCCCGGTTAGCGTGTTTGTCTGGGGGGCAAAAGGTCGCGAGTTCGAATCTCGCCATCCCGACTCGGAATTAAAAAAAAGGACTGAAAATTATGAAAAAGATGATCAATGTGCTGCTTGCGGGATTGATATTTTTGCTTTTTATCCCGGCTTGCTCGACCAAAGCAATAAAGCAGGAACCAGCTGTTTCTGTAACAAGGACTCTTGTTGCCACTGTGGTGTCTCAGAAAGGAGTGCTCGTTGGTGAATTTAGCGACGGACCAAGACCTGTAGAAGGAAACCTGACAAAAGACGTTATTACTTGGGAAGGTTATAAACTCGCTCTCAGGACCGAGAACGGTAAGGTTTATGAATATCTCTCAAGAGAATTATTTTATGAGGGTGACAGACTTCTAATAAGAGTTCAGGACGGAAAAGTAATATCGGTCAAATACTCTCCGTAAAGATCAAATTCATCAGCTTTTACTATTCTGACTTTATAGAACTCTCCGGGTACTAATTTCTTTTTTATCAGCACTTCGTTATCTACATCGGGAGCGTCTCTGAATGTTCTTCCGACTGAATATTCACCTTCGATCCTGTCGATCAGAACTTTCTCGATATTACCGATAAGCTTATTATTCTTGTCAAAAGAAATTTCTCTCTGCATTTCCATGATCTCGGCCGCTCTTTTTTCTGCAGTTCTACGGCTTATCTGATCATTCATGTCGAAAGCTCTTGTATCCTCTTCTCGCGAGTAGGGAAAAACCCCGAGTCTGTCGAATTTTATCAGCCCGAGATTCTTTTTCATTGAATTAAAGATCTTACGGGTCTCACCGGGAAATCCTGCAATGATCGATGTTCTTACAGCTATGTCAGGTATGATCTGCCTCATCAGTTTTACTTTCGATATGATAGAGTCAGTAGTATTCCCCCTGCCCATCACCTTTAAAATTGCAGTTTCGGTATGTTGAACCGGAAAGTCTATATAATTACAGACATTTTCAAATTCAGCAATAGTCTCTATGAACTTTCTGTCAACCATCGGGGGATGAGTATAAAGCAGCCTTATCCATCTGTCTTTTCCGCACAGGACGGACAGCTCTTTCAGAAGATCGGTTATCATTTTCTTTTTGTAAATATCTGCACCGTAGGATGAAATTTCCTGACCTACGAGTATTATTTCTTTAACATTACCGGATATGAGAACCTGAACCTCTTCGATTATTGACTCAATTGTGCGAGATCTGTATTTGCCGCGGATGCCCGGTATTGCACAGTATGAACATTTGTGATCGCAGCCGTCTGAAATTTTTATATATCCGGTGTACTCACTCTCCAGAGCTACGCGGTTACAGAACTGATTTTTTAGATCATTGTTTTCAACTTCAAGGAATTTTGCGATCTCATCTACTGCTCCGAGCCTGAAAAATCCGTCAACTTCAGGTATATCTTTTTTAAGCTCATTGAAATATCTTTCGATCAGACAGCCTGTCAGGAGCACTTTTTTGAATTTTCCGTCCTGTTTCTGTCTTACCGCCTCAAATATTGCCTCTATACTCTGCTTTTTAGCGTCACCGATAAAGCCGCAGGTATTGATTATAACAGCCTCACCGCTTTCAAAATCGGGTGAAATTTCGTATTTATCTGAAAGTCTTCCACCTATAACTTCGCTGTCAACAAGATTTTTGTCGCAGCCGAGAGTTACTATCTTAATTCTCTTCATTTAATGAAATAAGTTTTCAGAGGCGGAAAACCGTTGAACTCGACGGCACTATAACTGGAAGTGTAAGCTCCGGTAGTCACCCAGTAGAGCCTGTCCCCTATTGCCAGGTTCAGAGGGAATTTGTAAGCAGTATTCTCATACATTATGTCCTGACTGTCACAGGTCGGACCTGCAAGGATTACCTCTTCAGTTTCACCTTTCTTCTCGCAGTAAACCGGGTATTTGATCGATTCATCAAGCGTTTCAATCAGTCCGCTGAATTTACCCACATCGGTATAGACCCATCTTACAAGTGCTGTTCTCGCTTTCCTTGC
>JAFGUL010000006.1 GCA_016938535.1 Candidatus Delongbacteria bacterium | reverse complement strand
CGGGGGTTGAACCCGCGACCCCGACCTTGGCAAGGTCGTGCTCTACCACTGAGCTACTCTCGCTTTCAAGTCGGGTAATATAATTAACGACTTAAAAGATTGCAAGAAAAATTTTTAATTTGTCAGAACATATTTCTTCTACCTTTTTGGATAAAATATTGTTATATTCTATATCCATAGACCGCCTAAGGTAAAAGAGGTTAAGAATGGACCTGATAAATCAAAGATATCAACCTGTGCAGCTGCTCGGTCAGGGAGGTTTCGGAAGCGTGTATAAAGTAGCGGACCAGTTCGAATACGGAAAGATCCTCGCTCTGAAAAAAATAAAGACCGATGTCATTTCAAGAAAAGCGATAAAGGTATTCAAACATGAGTTCAAGTTCCTGATATCGCTCGTTCATCCGAATCTCGTGAAGGTTCATGATTTCGATATAGATAAAGAAACGGATGAACTGTTTTTTACAATGGAGTACATCCAGGGTAACTCGCTTTACAAATCACTTAAGGAAAGTTTTTCATGGGAGAAAGTTGAAAATGATCTTATACAGGCAGCCAGAGCTCTCTCCTACATACATTCAAAGGACATTATTCATTACGATATAAAACCGGACAATATTTTTATAGACGATTATGGAAAGCTTAAACTGATGGATTTCGGATTTGCCGGTTCAAAGAATCCTACAGAAGTAAGGGGAACCATGCAGTTCATAGCTCCCGAGCTCATTCAGAAAAAGGATGTAACGCACAGGATCGATTTTTTCTCCCTCGGAGTGACATTTTATTTCAGTATTACGGGAAAACTTCCGTTCAAGGGTAAAGATAAGCACGAGATAATGTCAAATTCTGTGAAAGGCATATATACTCCTCTGGAGGAAATCCGCAAAGATATTCCCAAAAAACTCGTAAAGGTTATATCTAAGCTTATGGAATCAGATCCGGATAAAAGGTACGACAGCGCCGATGAAATAATCATGGACCTTATTGAGGACAACCAGAAAAAAAATTCAGTTCAGTTCCTTTTCACCGGTCTGGGTATAAGGTCGTATATCTCTTCAGGAAAGCTTATCGGAAGGAAAAGAGAACTGGGCGTCCTTCTGACGAACGCGTCAAAAGTATTCGAAGAAAAAGTATTTTACGACAACAAACCCGTTTTCCTTATCGGAAGGTACGGTATGGGAAAATCCTCGATCTTGAGAGAATACAAATATCTTATACAGCTCAACGAGAATATCGATTATTTTACAGCTAATTTTGTACGAGGCGACGAAACAAAGTATCAGGCTTTCGAGATCATTATACAGGAAATGTTCAGGGTCTATAAACTTAACCCCGATCAGTATCCGGGACTCAGATTTATATTTAACAATAATGAAGATTATTCTGTAAAAGCTGATGATTCCGGGCTGGCCAGAATAAGAAATATTGAAGAGATCGATGCAATATCTGATTTTTTCTGCACTTTATCGACAAAAAGCAGGTTCGTACTTGAATT
>JAFGUL010000220.1 GCA_016938535.1 Candidatus Delongbacteria bacterium | reverse complement strand
GAACATAGTACAGGGTTTCAACAATATTAATGAAGGACAGGAACTTGACCTTATCGTTGACTCTTACAACGCGGAATCAAGGAAAGTTTTCATGAAAAGCGATTCTATGGCTTCAAAGAAAGACATTGAGGCGAACGTAGTCAACGCGGAACCTGAAGCAGCTCCCGTAGCGGAAGAAGAACTCAAGGACGTAGAACCTGCAGCTGTAGAAGAAGTAAAAGCAGAAGAAACTGCTCCTGAAGCAGCTCCGGAAGAAACGACCGATGAGCCTAAAGCAGAATAAGATTCACTATTAAGCATCTTGAAGGGAGCCAGACGGCTCCCTTTTTTTATTTCCATTATCATTAATATTAGTTAAATTTGAGTCAATGAAAAAAGTCTACGTCCATACGTTCGGATGCAAGGTGAATATCTACGAGTCCGAAGTAATAAAGGATATTTTCCTGAAAGAGGGACATTCGGTATTGAAGTCGGCTGCGGGAGCGGATATTATCGTTATTAATACCTGTACTGTAACCGAAAAGGCTGATCATAAATTCCTGCATCTTTTAAAGAGGGTGAGGAAGGACAATCCGGAAGCACTCATAGTATCACTGGGTTGCTACACACAGCTTGAGACGGATAATGAAATTCTGAATGAGGATTCTGATATTATACTCGGACTGAATAACAAGTTCGATATACTCGATGCAATTAAGGAATTTAAAGGTGACCATTTAGTTTCCGTTCCCGATAATCAAGATCTCGAATATGCTGACCATGAGCTTCTTTCGTATCAGGACCACACTAGAGCGTTTCTGAAGGTGCAGGACGGGTGCGATAATTTCTGCACATATTGTACTATAAGGTACGCCCGTGGAAATTCGAGGAGCAGAAAGAAAGAGTCTGTAATGGCGGACGTCAGGCGGCTCGCAGAAAAAGATTTCAAAGAGATTATCCTGACAGGGATCGATCTAGGCAGTTACGCGGACGGTGAAGGTTACGGTCTTTCGGAGCTTATCACCGATATATTTCAGGTCCCCGGTTTCAGGCTTCGTATCAGCTCCGTCGAGCCGTGGTGCTTCGATGAAAGACTGATAGAGCTGTTCGTTAAGGAAAAGAGGATATGTCCGCATTTCCACATTCCGCTCCAGTCAGCTTCGCAGAGGATATTGAAGCTGATGAACAGGAAGTATACTATTAATGAGTTCGACAGCCTGATCGAAAAGCTTTCGAAGCGGAATGATGTGTTTATCGCGACCGATATCATCGTCGGATTCCCGTCAGAGACTGATGAAGAATTTCTAGAGTCCGTAAACTACTTTATAAATTCAAAGATCGGCTTCGCGCATGTGTTCTCATATTCAGACAGGCCTTATGCCCCGTCAAGCAGATTGAAGGCCAAAGTATCGCAGAATAAGATAGCTCAGAGAAGCAGAAAGTTAAGAAAGGTCTCGGAAGAAAAACTTCATACCTTTTATCAGTTGCAAAATGTAAAAGAAAAAGAAGTGATAATCGAAAGAATTACTGATAGAAAAAACGGCATTTTTACATATTCAGGTCTCAGCGGAAATTACATCCCGGTCTCATTTTCTTCTGACAAGGTTTACAGGAAAGGAGAATCAGTTAAATACATTCAGGAAAATGATTAATTCGATTGCCAAAACCTCTTAAAATAGCTTATTTTTAGACGGTATTTCAACGGAGAGGCGATGGGAAAACTTGAGCAGGGCGGAATATATCATAATTTTTTACTTGAAAGATCGGAATTCAAGCGGGAGATAAATGCGGAGCTTATGTCCTTTGTTCACACAGGTACAGGAACAAAGTTGACAGCGGTTAAGAATGACGATGACAATAAAACATTCTGCATTTCATTCAAAACGATACCTGAAGATTCAACCGGAGTCGCCCATATACTCGAGCACAGTGTGTTATCCGGATCGGAGAAATATCCGGTAAAAGATGTTTTTGCCGAACTTATGAAGGGAGGTCTTTCAACTTTCATGAATGCCTTCACTTCTACCGACGCGACCTATTACCCGTTCTCAACAAGGAACGAAAAAGAATATTTCAATTTCATGAGCGTATATCTTGATACAACTCTGCGGCCCCTGCTCAAGAAACACACTTTTATGCAGGAAGGATGGCATTACGAGCTGAACGGCAGGGATGAACCTCTGGAATATCAGGGAATTGTTTATAATGAAATGAAAGGGGCTATGTCGAACCCTTTGAGGCAAATGTCAGTATATATTTCAGAAACTCTGCTGCCCGGCTCAACATATTCATTCAATTCGGGCGGAGATCCTGACGAGATCACCGATCTTACATATGAGAAGTTTTTAGATTTTCACAAAAAATACTATCATCCAACTAACGCTCATATTTATCTCTACGGAAACTCAGATATAAAAAAGGAACTCGAATTCATAGACAAAAACTACCTGTCCGGTTATGAACGCTCTGAACCAAAGATAATTATCAGAAGCGGGAGCAGGATCGAACCGATGAAGGAAAAGGATTATTATTATCCTTTAAATTCTTCAGAACCTTCAGAAAGAAAAACATACATTGCTCTCTCAACAATAATCGGAAGACCCGAAGATATCGAACTTAACCTAGCTATGCATCTGATCAGCAACATTATTTTCAATTCTGACGCATCTCCTTTAAAGCAGGCTGTCATGAAATCAGGCATAGCTGGAGACTTCTCCGGGTACTTTGACGATTCTCAGCTTGAAACATATGTAACATCATATATTTCAGGATCGGAACCTGAAAACAAAGACAGATTTATTGATATTTATTTTGAGATCCTGAATAAAATGGTTTCGGAGGGTATAGATAAAGAGCTTATACTTTCAGAGATCAATCATCTTGAATTCAAACAGAAAGAGAAAGAAATATCATCTATGCGCGGGCTGATCTATCTTAACAGGATACTTCATCTGATCCAGTACGACATTGACATTTTTGAAAATATAAATATTAATCATGTGATCTCAAATATAAGAAAAAAAGCGACCGAAACCGACTTTCTTGAAAAAATAATTGAAAAGTATCTAATGAGAAGAGAAGTCACTGCTGTAGTTACAATGATACCTGATGCAGGATTGTCGGATAAAAAGTTAATAAGAGAAAATGAAAAACTCAGGGAACACAAAAATACTCTCTCGGAAGTCCAGACTGAAGAACTGATCGGTGAAACCGCGAGGTTCAAAGCTGAGCAGGAAGCCGAAAATAAAGAAGAGGACATTGCAAAAGTTCCGAAGCTTAGGGTCACTGATATTAAGACTAAAATAATCCTTACTAATCCTGACCTGATAGATCTTAACGGAACTTATCTTTACTCAAATGAATATTTTACAAATGACATAGTATATCTGAGCATAGGTTTCGATCTGAGCAGCGTACCTGTGGAACTTCTTCCCTACCTGACCCTGTTTACAGATCTTTTCAGGGAAGCCGGGACGAAAAAGCGTCCCTACGATGTTTTATACAAGGAGATATCAATGTATTTCGGGGGATTCGACTTTGCTCTGACCATGCTGGACAATGTTAAGGATCCGATGAAGTTCACACCAATTCTGTACTTCGAAATTAAAACACTGAAAAAGTATATATTCAAAGCCGGAGAAATACTCAAAGACCTTATTTCAAACATGGATTATTCAAATTTTGAAAGAGTAAAAGAAGTTATTATCAGCAGGCATCAGCAGAGAGAAGTGGGACTGAAATCCGAGGGTTACGATTATTCGGTTACAAGGCTTAAGGCCTGTGTAAGCGAACGCGGCAGATTTCTGGAAATGGTTAAGGGTCTTACCTCTTACTACACTACGAAGAAAGTTTATGACAACATCGATTCTGAACTTGAAAATGCGGTCAGCAAACTTGAACAGCTTTCGAGGCATATATTCAATTCCAATAACTTACATTTTGGTGTAGTTTCTGATTCCCATGGTATAAAAGCTGCGAAAGAACTTTGCTCAGAGATCATAAATCTGTTGCCGGATGATCCGGTGCCGGATATTTTGATAAAGAAATATCCTGATTTTACGATAAACGAGGCATTTTTAACTAGTTCTGAAGTTGTTTTTGTTTCGATGGGCGGAAATTATCCGGTCACAGGAGCTGAATATAACGGATCTTTTGAAGTAGTAAAAAATTACCTTTCATCCGATTACCTCTTCGAGAACATAAGGCTAAAAGGAGGTGCATACGGAGCATGGATGTATTTCAACCAGTTCTCTGGATTCCTTTCAATGACCAGCTACAGAGATCCCAATGTTGCAAAGACCTTAGAAGTATATAAGAAAATTCCCGAGAATCTTTCGAGGTTCCGTATGAATGAAGATTCCTTTACAAGCATTAAGATCGGCGCATACGCCGCCTTTGACCCTCTTCTTTCACCTTACGCAAGAGGGAAAAAATCCAGAGAGGATTATATGACCGGCATCGATCAGGACTATGTTGAAAAGATCGTCTGCGGAATACTGAACACGACCCGTAAAGATGTGGTTTTGTCAGCAGAATATTTCAGAGAATATTTAAGGAATTCTACTATTTCTGCTATAGGCAACGCAGAGAAGATCAGAAAAGACAGAGAAATATTTTCTAAACTTTCGGAAATAAATTAGGAACGGAGGAAAAATCATGAATGTAAAACTGCTTATACTTCTTAGCGTGATTACAGCTATGTTAATATCATGCACACCTGAAATGGAGGATGACTATTTAAGGATAAATTTTTATAACAGTAATGAGTATCATCGTTTTTATTCAGACACGTCGGCCGTTCTTGTCAAAGTAAAATATTCCGCGCTTCTTTCAAGGAACGGCATACATATTGATGACACGACATATACTGCGAACGCATTTTATTACAGAACCGGAGACGACAGACCCTGGATATATTATTGTATGTTCGGAAATGATTCCAATATAAATGCAGTCGAAAGAGACAAAAGCAGGTTCTGGTTTAAATATCAGGACAGCCTGCTTTATTCATTAAATCTGCTTGAACCTCAGGACAGCGTTAATATCTCCGAGTTTAATTCTGCCGATTTTCCCGACACTCTTGCATATGTTGCGACGGATTCGGTTTCAATATCTTACATTGACAGCCTTAACAGTGCCGCTAAATGGTACAAGCCCTATCAACAGTGGAAAGATGAGATAATAAATTATTACAGATGATCAGACGGAAAGAGAATCGAAAATGGCTGAAGCCAGTATCATATCGTTCTTATCCGTTATTTTTATGTTAAAAGAACTGCCTTCGACTATTTTTATAACAGGAGTTCTTCCCAAGATCTTCTCCCCGTATTTTTCAACAAGAGCCGAATCGTCGGTCGCATAGAAATTATCTGCTTTTGCTGATTCAGAGCATTTCCTTATAAGTTCTGTCCTGAAACTCTGGGGTGTCTGAACGGAGATAAGTTTACTCCTGTCGAGTGTGAAGCTTACGCTCTGACCGGATAATTCTTTGATCGTGTTTACGGGCTTTATTGCGGTTACAGAACCGTCCGAGCCTTCGAGTGATTCTATACAGTTGAGTATGATCTCATGTGATATGAACGGTCTTACAGCATCGTGGATAAGTATAATATCGTCCTTTTCTGCCCGGATGGAATGTAACGCGTTAAGAACCGAATCCTGACGGGTGGAACCGCCTGAGCATATAAGTTTTACCTTGTTGAAATTATATCTTTCAATGATATTCTTCTTTACGGAAGGAATATCATCTTCGGGAAGAGTAAGAACGATCTCATCTATCTTTTCAGTTATCTGGAATCTGTGGATAGTATGGGCAAGTATGGGTTTGTTGTTAATCTCCAGGTACTGTTTTTTAATTCCTGCGCCCATTCTGGATCCCGATCCTCCGGCAGTTATAAGTGCGGTTACCTTTGGCATTTATATACTCCAAAATATTAAAACATAAATTTACCATATAGAAGGCAGTTTGTCAATATTACATTTTTTAAGCCTAAAAAAAAATCTTGCATTTAAAATTTAAACTCTTATATTTTGGTTCCTTGAGGGGTCGTGCGTTCAGAATTAAATAGAAAAATAAACATTATTTGTAAATAAAAGGAGACAAAAATGGCAAAAAGGAATGTTATCATCATCGGCGCAGCCGGAAGAGACTTCCACAACTTCAACACCTACTACAGGG
>JAFGUL010000039.1 GCA_016938535.1 Candidatus Delongbacteria bacterium | reverse complement strand
ATAAGGTAAAATGAGAAAGATATTCAAAGAATATTACAGTATTACGAAGATCATTCAGAAAGATGCGTGGAATTATCTTATAGGAAATTTCTTTGCAGGCTTCGGATTTACAGGATTCACACTTCTTTTTAATCTCTATATGAAAGCTTCAGGCAGGGGAGAGGGAACTATCGGAAATGTTCTTTCAGTCGGTACTTACGCTACTGTGCTTATGATCTTCCCCGCTGCTTATTTTGTAAAAAGAATAGCGATCAAACCGGTTCTTCTGGTTGTTCCTGCTGTAATGTCGCTTGGTTATTCTATCGCAATTCAGGCGGATTCTCTCCACTCTGTCATGACCGGTATAGCTATTGCGGGTTTCGCAGGAGCTTTCAACTCTGTTATCGGCGGTCCTCTTTTGATGCAGAGCAGTCAGGAAAGAGAAAGAACTCATCTTTTTTCATTGAATCATGCGGTGATGCTACTTTCCGGAATATCGGGAAATCTGGTTGCGGGGAGTCTTCCGGACTTCATGTACAAGATGGGAATAGCTATGACCACTGGATACAAAACCGCCATCTTTATTCATCTTGTCCTGGCCGTAATATCTGTATTTTTCTATTCGCGAATAAAAGTAAAGAATATTCTGGTCAGCGATGCGGATGTGAATAATAAATCCAGGTTCAAACTGAAAACATCTAAGAAACTGCTGTTCTATCTTGTCGTTCCGCCTATGGTGGTAGGCATGGGCGCAGGTATGACGATACCTTTTCTCAATTTATACTTCAAAACGAGATTTGATATGTCTTCGAACAATATCGGAATGCTTTTCGCCCTGGCTCAGTTCTTTACGATCGGAGGAGCTCTCGCAGCTCCGTTGCTCGCCGCCAAATTCGGCAAAATAAAAACGGTTATCCTGTCGCAGCTGGTGTCGCTTCCATTTCTGTTCATTTTAGGGATCTCAAAATTTCTGCCTCTAGCCGTTATAGCCTTTCTGATCAGAAATGCATTGATGAATATGTCAGCTCCCGTCTCGACCAATTTTTCCATGGAGGCAGTTCACCCTGATGACAGATCAATAGCAAGCGGACTTCTTACACTTGCGTGGCTCTTTACATGGGGTATAACAGCAAATATCGGGGGATATCTGATCGAAAAGACCGGGTATATGATACCTTTCAGTTTCACGATGCTTTTCTATCTGCTTTCATCTTATCTGTACTTTAAGCTGCTGATGCCTATGGAGAAGAATTTTAAAAAACAAACAGATCTTCAGCAGGAAGCTGCTTCAGATAAATTTATATAATTTTAGTGGAAAGACCGCTAAAAAAAGCTTATATTTAACAAAAATTCAATTAAACAACGGAGAAAAAAATGGGCAGAGGCGATAAAAGAACAAGAAAAGGTAAGATTTTCATCGGTTCATCCGGAAATTCAAGATCTAAAAAGAAAAAAATTGTAACAGCTCTTTCTCAGCCTGACGCAACTAAGGCTAAAGCTGAACCTAAAAGACCGAAACCTGAAATGAAAAAACAGGTCGTCAAAAAAGAAACGGCACCTAAAGAAACAGCTCCTAAAAAACCTGCTGCCAAGAAGCCGGCCGTAAAGAAAGAAACAGCAAAAGCTGAATAAGGGAATATAAAAGAGGTTTCTTATTTGAAGGCGCGAAAAATTTCGCGCTTTTTTATTTGTCTTTTTTGAAGTACATGTTCCTGTTCTCGTAAAGCGAATCGAATATTTTAAGATAATTCTCGTACCTGAAAAGAGGGATCTCTCCTTTCTCAGCAGCCTCTATTACGGCGCAGCCGGGCTCATTAGTGTGAAGGCAATTGTGGTATTTACAACCGGGGCTTAACCTGTATATCTCGGGGAAATAGTTTTTCAGATCCTCGAAATCCATGTTCCACATTCCGAACTCTCTTATACCGGGAGTGTCAAGTATGTACCCGCCGTTGGACATTCTGAAAAGTCTGGCCTGTTTTGTTGTGTGTTTTCCCTTTAATGAATACGAAGATGTTTCCTTTACTTTCTGATTAATTTCCGGATCTATGCAGTTAAGGATCGATGATTTTCCCACGCCGGAATTCCCTATAAAAGCCGTCACTTTTTCCGAAGTCATGTTTTTAAGCTCATCAATATTTATTTGTTCTATCACGGATGTTTCTATCACATGATAACCGATTTGTCTGTATCCTTCGATATATTCAAGCTCTTCGTCACTTATACCGTAGTCTGTCTTATTGATCACTATTTTTGTTTCGATCTGCTGCATATTGCTATAAGCTAGAAGTCTGTCGAGAAAACCGGTATTCAATTTCGGGGAAAAAACCGAAGCCACTACAAAAAGACAGTCAATGTTCGAGGCTATGACCTGTTCTTTTCTTATTCCGTAATTGGCCGGCCTTGATATTTTATTGGTCCTGGGAAGGATCTTGTCTATGACGAACTCATCACCGCTTTTTATCAGTTTCACATAATCTCCCGGACAAACCGGATGGTGAGATCTTTTTGTTGTATGAAGCAGTCTTCCTCTTAAATGCGCCGTCAGCTCTTCGCCTTCGAATGATACTGCGTAGTCAACTCCGTTACCGTATAATACGAGAGCTTTATTCATAGATCTATCCTCATCAGTTTGAGGCTGTCACCTGAAAAAATATAAAGTGTACTGTCGATAGCCGTAAAGACAGAGTTTCCGGCAAGTTCAAGTTCTGAAAATTCCCTGATCAAAGGATTGAATGAAGTAATTCCGCTTTTTGATTTAAGGTAAATTCTTGAATCATTCACTATAAAGTCGGAATAATCAGGTATTTCGGGAACCGCCGTCCTTTTTATGAATATTCCGGTAAATGAGTAAACCGATATGCTATTTTTGAAAAGAAGGTATATGAAATCTTTGTCGGCAAAAATATCTTCAAATTCGGTTTCTGTATTAATAATTTTTTTCATGCGGTTGTTTCTGAGTTCAAAGACCTCACGCATATTTTTTGAAGCGATTATCAGACCGTCATACCTGAAAGGGAATATTTTTCTGTAAATTTCAGTGCCGTGTTCTTTTTTGACATCAATGCTTTTTTTCAGTGCAAAATTTTCGTCAAGCAGATATATAATATCCCTGAAGGAATCAGAAAGATAAATATTGAAATCGTCATAGGGTAAAAAGAAATCAAAAACAGAGTTCTTTGATATATTCTTTAAAGATATTTTTTGCACGGGCACGGTATCTCTGTTATAGACTGTAAGTCTCATAGCCAAACCGTCAAGAAGATATATTCTGTTCTTAAACGAACCGGCAGTAAAAACCTGAGCGTTCAGGGTTATAAAACAATACACGATCAGAACTATGAGAATCTTTTTCATTCCGCCTTCCTTACTTAAGCTGTATTTTAAGACCTAATATCGAATTAGGCAAACAAAAAATGAAAATAATTAGCTTGATTAATGCTTTAATGATGGATAAATTTCCAAAGCTGAATCTATGATATGATTTAACGAGGGATTTGAACTTAAATGAGCAAAAGCGGAGAAAGCAGAAAAATACTTAAAGAGTGGATCCCTCCAAAGGAGACTTTTCTGTTTAGATCAACAGGAAAACTGCTCACATTTTTAACGACGGTATGTATATGGATACTTATGCACATTTTCAACCGAACGAGAATATACGGTAGAAATATCATAAGAAGGGAGAAAGCCCCGTATGTATTCGCTTCCAATCATACAACAATGTTCGATTCGGCATTCATTGACTGCAATCTGTTCTTTTTAAAATCTTCTTTTTCGTACAAGTACCTACCTTATCATACTCCTGAATACGGAAATTTTTATAAAAATAAACTGCTCGCATGGTATATGGACCATGTAAAATGCATACCGCTTGAAAGGGGTAAGGGTATTGATCAGCCGTCTCAGAAAATAGTGACCGAAAAGTTGAAACAGGGCAGCATCGTTCATATATTTCCCGAAGGTACACGCAGCAGAACGGGAGAACTTCTTGAAGGCAAGGCCGGAGTGGGTAAAAGGATATATGAAAGTAAAGTCAAAGTGGTCCCGTGCTATCATGAAGGCATGAGGGACATGCTTCCGGTCGGGACTTCCTTTCCTAAATTCGGGAAAAAGATAAGGATCATAATCGGAGAACCGATTTATTTTGATGAATTTTTCAAAAAACAGAACTGTCCGGAAACATGGAAGCTTATTTCTGAGGAAATAATGATTGAAATTAAAAAACTTAAGGAGAGATTGCATGAACTCTAAACTTAATCAAATGCCGAAAAACAACTGCAATGAATACCTTAAAGATGAAGCCGTAGTTATAAAGGCCATCGGTCATTATGTCAGATTAAAACTTCTTATGGCTATCGAAGTGAAGAAATGTATGGTAAAAGGACTTGTAGAATGTGTCGAGGAAGAACAGCCGATCGTATCACAGCAGCTTGCGATATTGAGAAAAAGCCGTATCATCGAAGGAGTAAAGAAAGGAAATTCAATATATTACAGAATAATTGATCCAACTATTAAGCAGATAGTTGAAATTCTTGCGGAAAAATACAATAAGAAGATCAGTTAATCAGGAATAATTTTTTTTTGTTTGTTTTTACAGAATAGTTTTACTATATTACTACTGTGCAGTTTTATATGTATGTTTTGACCAGAAAAATTAAGTAAATACGGTGTAGTGCATTGACAGTTTATGATGTTAAAGCAATACGGAAATCATGCAGACTTAGGGGGACGATATGAAGAAAGCGTCTATTCTGTATCTCGAAGACGATGATCTCGATGTTGAACTGATAAGAGAAACACTCAATCAGGGAAGCCTTAAATACAGTATGTTCCATGTTCAGAACAAGAGTGATTTTAAGATCGCTTTAAAGACCATGAAATTCGATCTGATCCTCGCGGATTTCAGTCTGCCTGACATTGACGGGTACGGTATTCTGTATCTTGTAAAACAGATCAATCCTGATATTCCAACAATAATCTTATCGGGAACAATAAATGAGGATGTTGCTATTGACACCTTAAAACACGGCGCTGTTGACTATATTTTCAAATCAAAACTCGAAAAACTTCTCCCTTCAATAAGTTCAGCACTTGTAAAAGGTGAAGAGAACAGAAGGAAAAGAAAGTACGAGGAAGAGCTCGTTTTTTCAGAATCAAAATTCAGAACTATATTCAATAATCTGACCGAAACAGTTTTAATAATCGACCCTTACACAATGGAAATATTAGAGGTTAACGATCAGATTGAAGAAACATTCGGTTTAAAGAGGTCCGATATTGCAGGTAAAAAAATCACCGAGGTGTTCGGTGACGGAGAATCGCAGTTTCCTCAGGCGGAAACACTTGAAGAGCTGTACCTGATGGATAAAGGGAGCGGAAAGTTCAAATTTATCGGTTCTTCTGAAAGCGAAAAAGAATATAATTATAAACTGAAAATAATTCCATGGAAGGATTCCAAGGCCTGGATGCTTGTTATCATCTGCTAATTACCGGATCCTTTTGTACTCGTTGCTATACACAATGAAAAGAACTTACTGTAGCCCTGTTTTTTTAATTCGCTGACAGCTTCTCTTGTAGTTGCGCCGGTTGTGATCAGATCGTCAACGATGAATATTGTATTATCATGGTCAACAACCGCAGGACCCGGCCCGAATATTCCTTTAACATTTTCTGATCTTCCGGAAGCATTTAAAGTGGTTTGAGAAACATTGTTTTTTCTTCGGATCAAAAGTTCGGTCTCAACAGGAATATTGATAATTTCCGCAAAACCCTCGCAGATCTTTTCACTCTGATTGTAACCTCTTTTTCTCAGTCTGTTCCTGTGGAGCGGGACAGGTAAAAGTACAGAAGTTTCATTTCCGATAAGCCCCTTGAGTTTAAGAGCGATCTCTCTACCCATTATCCTGCCTATATCGGGTCTGTTATTGTATTTCAACTCATGAATCAAAGTCCTTATCTTTTCAGAGTATGAGAAAACAGAGAAGTATGATTTATTCTCATTTCTGTGCAGTTTAAGACTTTTCAGACAGTTTCTGCAAACAAGAACTTCGTCTTCGAGATAATCAGAGCAGATAAGGCAGGAAGCAGGAAAAAAAAGATCGAGAAGCGATCCGAAAATATTTTTTAACATCTTGCGCACGAGATCTACCTGATGATATTCTGAAGTTCCGACATGAATTCCTTCACATCCTTGAATTTTCTGTAAACAGAGGCGAATCTGATGTAAGCTACTTCGTCTGTCGCTTTCAGCTTTTCCATTACCAGCTCGCCGATCAGAGACGATTTAATTATTCCCGAGTTGCCGCTTAGAGCTATAAGGTCGTTATATATCTCATTGACGAGGCTTTCGATCTTTTCCGGTTTGATCTGTCTTTTTCTGCAGGCTATCATTATACCGTTCCTTATCTTCTGGATCTCAAACTCCTCAGCGGTACCGTTCTGTTTCTCGACCATCATTTCGATCTTTTCGATATATTCATAGGTCGTGAACCTGTAACCGCATTCACTGCATTCCCTTCTTCTTCGGATGGCTGAATCGTCGCGGACAGCTCTAGAATCTATTACCTTACTTTCTATTTTTAAGCATTTTGGGCATTTCATCTGTTACTATTTCCTCGTAGTATTAAAAAAATCCATATATTCACAGGTTTTATCATCCGAATGCTTTATGACTTTTTCAAGAAGCAGAAATACGGCTGTTTCGGGAGGCTGGTATGAAGATTTAAGCTTAATGTCGCATTCAAGAAAATAACGCTGGCATCTTAAAAGTTCAGTAGGTTTGAATTTTTTCGCACAGGTTACGATGTCGGCATCTTTCCAGGGGTTGTTGTAGCCTAGAGAAAAAGCGGATTTGTCAACAGTCGTCTGATTTGTGAGAGCGTAATAACCGATCTCGAATGCGGAAGTGAAAATTCTTGAAAGAAATAAATTTATGGCTATAGGATCGGTTTTATTGTTCTTGTTCTTCATTATGTTGTCGCAGATAAGGCAGGCCTTTTTCAAGTTCTTATCAACGACAGCCTGCTGAAGCTTGAAAATATTGTATTCTTTCGATATGCCCAGGACTTTCTCAACATCGTCCTCTGTAATATTTTTACCTTTGGAGTACTCAATAAGTTTATCGGCTTCGGATGAGACCTGAGAAAGGTTGCTTGAAAGAGTAAGTGACAGCAGCTGAAGCCCTTCGAAAGAGATATTATAGCCTTTTGACGAAATATAATTTTTAATCCACTGCTGGATCTCACGCTCGTTCTTTTCTTTGAATTCGATCGCCAGGCACTTCTTGTTTGAAACGAGCTCTTTAAAGAACGATTTTCTTTTGTCCGGTTTTTTTCCTCTGAGTATCAGAATAGTCGTATCTACATTTTTTTTCAGGAATCTGGAAAGAGTTTCGGTTATGTCCGGGCCGGATCTGTCAATATCTGAAACGACCACGATCCTCTGATCAGCCATAACAGGCAGAGAATATATCTCGGAACCGATCATCTCAGCATTCATGTTCTCTTCATTGAAATGACTGTAATTGAAATCTTTAAGATCCTCCGACAGAAAGGCAGAAACGATCTCGGCAGATTTAAGTTCAATTGAATACTGATCCTCGCCTGTAAGCAGGAAATAGCGGAATTCTTTTATATTTACATCTTTTTTAGGTTTTACGGTCATAGATCTTCTTCTTTAATTTTATGTTTTGGAAATATAAATTCTTTTGAATTAAATTGCAATTTTACTTTTAGATTATTAAATTTTCGGACGAACTTAATAATTTAAACGGAGTATTGAAAATGAGGACGATCCTTTACGAGAAACATGTCGAGACCGGCGGTAAAATGGTTGATTTTGCAGGCTGGGAAATGCCCTTGTGGTATAAAAAAGGCCAGAGCGCAGAACATCACGCAACAAGAAAAGCCGCGGGGCTCTTCGATATATGTCATATGGGGGAATTTGATATAACCGGTCCCGGAAGTGAAGAAATGATGAGCAGACTGCTGACTAATAACATTAAAGGAATGAGCGAGGGTCAGGCTGCATACAATTTCATGCTGAACAAGAAGGGCGGTGTGATCGATGACTGCATTATCTATAAATTCAATTCAGAAAAATGGATGCTTGTGGTAAATGCGGGAAACATAAAGACTGATTTTGAATGGCTGAAAAAGAATGCTCCGGAAACTGTTACTGTTACAGATAAAAGTGATGATACCGCTAAACTTGATCTTCAGGGTCCGCACGCTCCCAAGATCATCAGGGATCTGGCAGGCGAGGAAGTTCTTGATAAATTCGGTTTTTTCAAATTCAGGGATGGCGTGATGATCAACGGGATATCTGTCCTTCTGTCAAGAACAGGATACACAGGCGAGATCGGATTTGAGCTTTATTTTGATTCAAAGCGCGCCGTTGAAATGTGGGACATACTCATGAAAGCGGGAGAAAAATACGGTATAGAACCGTGCGGTCTTGGTGCGAGGGATTCACTTAGAACTGAAGCGGGACTTCCTCTTCACGGGCATGAGATACATCCGGACATTCCGGCACTTAATACACCCTGGAGTTTTGTATTTGAATGGGATCATGATTTTATCGGGAAAAAAGCTCTGCTGGACCTTAAGGAAAAGGGAAGTTCGAGCCACACACTTCCGTTCGTGATGAACGGGAGAAGCAAAGCAATGCACGGATGGAATGTGAATCTCGAAGGTAAAAAGATAGGTCATGTAGTTTCGGGAGTAATATCACCTACACTGGAGAATAAACCTATTGGGTTCCTTGTCTCCGAAATTTCACTTGATCCCGGAACAAAACTTACTTTTAACGAGGAAGGGAAAACCAGAATACTTGAAGGAGAAATTTCAGAGTCGCCTTTTGTTAAGCCGACATCCCGAATGAAAATGAAGAATTTTCTATAAACAAAAAAGGCGGTTCACGAACCGCCTTTTTTGTTATCTGAATATTATTTCGTCAGAACCATCTTTTTCGACATGGTTTTACCGTTCGCCTCAAGCGAGTAGTAGTAAACACCGGAATTTAATCCGCTGCCGTCAAATTCAACTGAATGACGACCCGCTTCCATGACACCGCTTGCAAGTTCAGATACCAGCTGACCGCTGATGTTGTAAACACTCAGTCTTACATCTGATCTATCTGTAAGCGCGAAACTGATCTGGGTTACAGGATTGAAAGGGTTCGGGTAATTCTGATGGAGTTCGAATGCCGATGGAGCAGTAGAGTTATCTTCAATACCGCTCGCTTCATTTACTTTAATTATGACCGTTTTTTCTGAAGTAGTTTTGTCCCCGTAGGTGATCGAATATTTTAATTCATCCAGTCCGATAAAATCAACATCCGGTGTATATCTGAAAGCTCCCGCTGAAGCATCTGTCAGTTGAGCTGATCCCGAAACAGGCTCGGAAGTAAAATTATAAACGGAAGAAGGATCTTCATCTCCTGTAAGGAATGATTCTAAGGCAGTGTTCTGTTCGGCAAAGAAATACAGAGGAGCAGAAGAATCGTTCCAGTTTGCCGGATCATTCCCGACGAATGTTCCGCTGTTGTTACCTGTCAAATCTTCAGCGGCATCAAAGAAACCTTCACTGAACGGCCAGTAAGCTTCAATACCAGTCATTGATGAGACATCAGGTCTTTTTCCCATGATCTCTCTTATGTCTGTTTCTGTTATAGCCCTGTTCCATACCAGAACTTCGTCAACTTCACCGTTGAGAACTGATCCGTAAGCGTTGCCGACCAGTAGATTTTTACCTGTGTCATTCTGTATCACTGATGCAGTAGTATATGAATCTTTTATGTTGTCGAGTTCACCGTTTACATAAACAGCCAGATCTTTTCCGTCGAATACTCCGTCAACATGATACCATGTATCGGGCTGCAATACCAGTTTCCCGAAAACTCTTCTGGTTATTCCGTCCTGAGTTTTTACTGAAAACTTTAGAATATTGTTGCTCTGAACTAAAAAGTACCATCCTGAAGTTGATGTTTCTGCTTTTGAAGCAATGCCCTGATCTATGCCTGTAGAATTTAGTCTGATCCAGGCTGATACTGAAATAGTCTCAAGAGCATTGATCTCGGATGAGTTCCCTGCATCAAGATAAGATGTAGAGTTGAAATTGTATGAATTTCCGAAACCTGCCATCAGAGATCCGCGCCCGAACTGAATATAAAAATCATCGAAATTGTTATCGTTTCTGGTTGTAGAAGTTATCACTATCTTTGAAACTCCTTCCGTAATCTTTGTAAGCGTAAGTATGCTCCCCGAGACAGAATGATTCAGTCCGTTGACTTCGCTTGCGGTAACATCTACATTATATGTTATCTGATCACCCGAAAGGCTGGTAAAATGATTTGAAAGGTCTATCTGATATTCTGCTTCCTCTGTTTGTACATCAGGGATCGGTGTATTCAGAACAATATCCGAAGTTTTGGGAATTATGTCTTTTACGATAGCCTGACCTTCGTTAAAAGTACTTCCGCCGGGGTTCAGATTGCTCAGGCTGAAATAACCGTCAGAATATCCGCCCCAGCCCCAGTTGAAATGAAACATGTCGGAATCATCATAACCGTCACAAACAAAAGCGTGACCTCCGCTTGGACCGTAACCTGAATAATAAACGGGTAAAGCCTGATCGTGCTGTTCTTTTATGAGACTCATCCAGTTCGTGTCTGAATATGAGCTTCTGTCTTTGTAGTTAACGATATTATTGTATTTGAAATAAGTTCTAAGAGCGTACGGCACATCTGTAGAGTATGCCCCTGAACCGTCTGCTCCGTACATCATTTCAACAGCAACACCCGCATGATAAGATATTTGTGCCACTTCGTGCTTAGCCTCAGCACTTGATCCGCTGGACAGAGCGTCAACCATAAGATCCCAGTTGTAACGGCTCAGATAGTAATCAACATTGAGAGTCTGGCCGAGAATATTGTACGAATGGGAGTCTTTTCCCGTTGCAGGATATTTATGGTAATACATTATCTGAGACATAGCGGTTGCTACACAGCCTACAACTGAAAGGCTTCCGCCGTCCAGGGGACAGTACATGTTGTAAATAGGACTCTGATTCCATGTGGAGGTCATTAGCTTCGGAACAGCTTTTCCGGTACCTTTTTCGATCGAGTTTGTGAGTATGTTGTTCCATTCCTTCAGAGTTTGTTCGTTCGGAAGGTTATTCTCCCTGATTTCATTTACTGCTTCAGAATATAGCCCGAGCCAGAAATTTATGTTCTCTTTTTCAGGGCTGTAGCCGAAATACCCGTCTGCAGAATAACCTAGAACCGGCTTAGATGCGTCTTCGGCCGCGATAAGTACGAATCCGCCGTCCCTGAAATTGAAAATATGAACTGCATCTTCAAACAAAGTATAGTCTGAGACCTCAGAATAAATTTTCTTTTCAGAAACTGAATTCAGCCAGTTAACAGCGGCAGTCTCTGCGGAGCTTCTCTCTACAAATGCACCATAGGCAGAGAAGAACCATGTTCCGATTATTATGAGTATGATGTGAAGTTTCATTTCTGACTCCCTTAATTGTTAAACTGTCTAAATTAAACTAAAAATACCCTTTTTGGCAATGAATATTATCATGTTTATTGTTGTATTCGTGCCCGGGATTTATTCAGCATTGTTTTTTTGCAGATCTTCTTCCGGGATAATCATCCATCCCCCGACAGAATCCGGCAGCTGATATCTCGGGAAAAGGCTACCTGTATAGACTGTATTTTCGCTTTCCTCTCTGTAAAAAGTATTTCTTCTGTCACTGTCGTCTTTCCCGATAATAAAAGATCTGAGCTTTCCGTCAGAGTTTTTAAGTTTGACAACTGCTCCTGTACTGTCAACCCCGTAAGCCTGAAATCTGTCAGGATTTTCGGAAATAATGTTAGTTACTTTAAGACCTGCAAGGTATTTTGTAAATATTCTGACTTTTTCAGGATCAGCTTTTTTTATTCCGTCAGTTTTTATCATCCATTCGCCGTTCAGCAAAGTAAGGGTATATTCAATCCGGGGAGAAGAATAAATAATTTCGGAGAGCTTTAATGTATCGGTCATAAACATATTTCTGTCTATCTCCGTAGTGCTTCTTTTCGGTTTATTAGCCAGATAAAAGGACGCTCCGGCAAGTAAGGCTATAACTATCAGGTAAATTATACTTTTCATACGATCCTCCGTAAATTAAAGGCTGAAATCTTTTCTTGTTCTGTTTTTTCTCCATTTGATCAGTCCGAGAATTATTATCAGAAAGGGTATTGAGACTATATTAAGCCATTTTACTATTGATTTTTTACCTTCGGTAAGTTCTTTGAGAGGTCTTACGGCAATGTTTTTTGAACGGATAGATATTAACGAATCGTCCGCAGTAAGCCAGTCAACAATATTTAAGAACATATTCAGATCATTCTCTGCATTGAACTTTCCATCCTGAAAAAAATCTGCGTCTCCTGTAACTGCCAATCTTGTACTTACTCCTGTCACAGTGCTGTCCGCGTAAGATGTAAAAGAGCCTTTCATGACAGCTGCGAGAGGGATGCCCGACATTGAGTACTTGTAGTCATTGATATCCCGGTCAGCCATGATGTAGTAGTTACCGGACTGAGTAAAAGCGTTATCAGATGTCCTGGCGATCACTTCAAGCTCTATGTTTTTGCCTTCGGCATAGCTTGTGTCAAGCGAACTGGTGAAATAGAAATTTACAGCATCGATCTTCTGGGTTATTATGTTCTCTCTGCTCACATTCGTAACCTGAGGTAAAAACGGATATTTTATCTGATTTGAAATACTGAAAAATCCCTTCTGCTGCCTTACAGAGATAAATCCTGCCTGTCTGTCACCCACAAGATCGTTATTGACTTTAACGCCGTAACTCATCATAAGAGAGTCAAGATTTGTGCTTATTTCTTTAACTCCGAGAGTTTTTAGGTTTATTTCGGTCTTGTCAACGAAGAATCCCGCTTTTCCTCCGGACATTATGTACGAATCGATCGCATTTAGAGCTTCTTGCGGCAGATCCTCTTTCGGGCCTATTATCAGAAGAGCGTCGATCTTATCAGGCATAAGAGAATTTTTATCTGCCGTAACAGGTTTTACCACATACTGTGAAGACAATATGTTGTATGCATTTCTAAAATCTTCTGCAGCAGCGGATCCGTAACCCGACAATAATCCAATTACCGGGAGCCTGTCCAGAGTGATCTTTCTGATCCTGCTCGTTATCTCATATTCAAGAGAGGAAAGATCTCCCTCCTGAATGAAAGGAATGATCTCTTTTTTGTCGCCGTAAAGGATCACCATTCCCATAAAAACTCTTTTCACCTTGAACTCATCCTTTTCGAGCATCTGAACCTGAGCGGAAGGAAGCTGGTAGTTCATTATCTGTTCAGAAAAGTCGGGATGGGAGGGGTCAATGAACTCATAATGAAAATTTCCGTTCGAGTAAGTCTGATACTCATCGAGGTTGTTTTTTACCATGGCCGGTACGATCTGAAGCTGGGGCGGGAGTTCTTTTGAAAAAAAACATTTAACAATAACTCTGTCATCCAGATTCGAGACCAGTTTTTTGCTGGCATCAGAAAGAGAGTATATCTTTCCTTCGGTAAAATCAAATCTGGTGAACATGAAATAAGATATTATATTCACCAGGATTATCACGATCAGAATATAGATAAGATTAAGGTCGAATTTCGGTTTGTTCTCTGTCATTTTCGGCTCCGTTTTATTTTCTTTTTGATTCGAGAGATTCGGCTGCGGCCGTAATGAAAATTATTATTATGGAAAGAAAGTAAACGATGTCTTTCGTGTCTATGATCCCCTTCAGAGTGTTCTCATAATGAGAATTTACACCGAGATAACTGAAAAATTCAGGGAAGGGGAGGAATACGAGTATATTGCTGATCATTACTAGAAAGAACAGTACGAAGAAACTGATTATGAATGCCACGATCTGATTATCTGTAACTGCGGAAGCGTATATCCCGATAGCCGCAAAAGCAGCGCCCATCAGTATCAGTCCGGCATAACTCGTAAGAAGTACACCCCAGTCGGGTTCCCCAAGAATTCCAATAGTTAATATGTTCGGAAAAGTCAGAAGAACTGCAAGCAGTATTATGAAAAGCGAACCGAAGAATTTTCCCGCAACTATCTGTCCTCCTGTAACGGGAAGAGTGGTAAGCAGTTCAATTGTCCCGCTTTTCTTTTCCTCTGCGATCATTTTCATGGTAAGTGCAGGTATGAAGAACATGAAAAGGAACGGTATGAGCCCGAAATTCGAGCTGAGTTCAGATCTTCCGCCTTCAATGAAAAGAGTATTTGTAAAAAACCATCCTGTTAAAGAAAGAAAAAGTACAATGATGATATAAGCGGCAGGTGTGGAGAAATAAGACTTTATCTCCTTCCCGGCTATTGTAATAATTCCGTTCATGGATCTTCCTCCTAAAGTGTTAATTCCCTGAAAACTTTTTCGAGCGAATCTTTCTCGGTCTTCATTTCTATTATCTTAGCGCTGTTTTCAACGCATACATCGAAAATCCTGTCCCTGACCTCGATCTTTTTGTCAAATTCGATCATATACGAAGCAGTTCCTTCCTGAGAAGCCAGTTTTGAAGTACCGGTCACTCCTGTTATTTCGTTAATGACCTCTGAAATGTCTTTTTCAGAAAGAACGGTCAGTAAAAGTTCTCCGTGGCCGGAAACCGAGCCTTTCATCGCATTCGGATCTCCGTCCCCTACTATCTGACCTTTGTGGATAATTAGAGCCCTGTCGCAGACTGCCTGAACTTCCTGAAGAATGTGGCTCGAAAAAAGCATTGTCTTTTCTTTCCCGAGCTCTCTTATCAGATCTCTGATCTCCAGTATCTGATTGGGATCGAGCCCTGATGTCGGTTCATCAAGAATTATTATTTCAGGATCATGAATAAGAGCCTGAGCCAGTCCGACCCTCTGACGGTATCCCTTCGAGAGTGCGTCAATTCTTTTATATGCGACATTTTCAATCGAGCACGATTTTGAGACCGATCTGATCCTGTCCATTATCATGTTTGAAGGCACATTTCTTATTTTAGCCATGAATTTGAGGTAATCGATCACTGTCAGGTCGGAATACAGGGGTGCGTTCTCGGGAAGATAACCGATCATCTCCCTGATCTTTAAGCTGTTCGAGAAAATGTCAAAGTTGTCAATGACCACATTTCCTGCCGAAGGATACATGTAGCAGGTTATGATCTTCAGTAGTGTGGTTTTTCCTGCGCCGTTCGGACCCAGAATTCCGGTGATCTCGCCCTTATTTATATCGGCGGAGAAATCTTTCAGTGCCGTAACCTGACCGTAGTTTTTAGTGATATTCCTGATTGAAATCATTGGCAGCTCCGTTCTTTAGTTTAACTTATTTTCAAACAACAGTGCAAAGTTAAGTTCATAATGCATCAAATGAAAGTAAATTTTTTGCATTTTACTGAACTTTTTTCATTTTGTTCTGTTCAAAACCGGTGTTTATTATAGATTGACAATTGAGTTAAAAAATCATATAATTCGCACTTCAGGAAAATTTTGCATCAGGAAAGATGAAATGAACGAAAATAAGAATCAGAAAAATAAAAATTTCAATAAACTGCTCAGATCAGGATTGTCTCTGGCAATAACGCTTTTTTTGATAATGTCTTTCGTGATCTCGGCATATCGAATACCGACAGGATCGATGGAGAGAACACTCAGGATCGGAGACATGCTGCTGGTCAATAAGTTCATATACGGCTTCAGATCTCCGGACTGGCTCGGGATCCCTTTCACTCAGATCGGTTTCGATATCCCATGGTTCAAAACTCCGCTTTTCAAAGATATCAAGCAGGGAGATGTTGTTGTGTTCAAGCATTTTGACGAACAGATGGATCAGTGGTTATATTATGTAAAGAGATGCGTAGCTTTGCCGGGACAGACAGTCGAGATAATTGATAAGGAACTTTTTGTTGACGGCAAACCTTTCAATGATTTCTATGAAACTGTTGAAGTAGATCCTGCAAATGAGCATCTTAAGGCTAAGGCAAGGTTTGAAGATCAGAAGAATATTTATCCGAGAGGAGCAGTTCAGTACGGCATATATAAAGGGCTCGGTAACAGAGACAATTTCGGACCGCTCACCGTTCCTGAAGGTTCTTATTTTATGATGGGTGATAACAGGGACAACAGTTATGACAGCCGATACTGGGGATTCGTAACTGAAGATTATATCGTAGGCAAACCGATAATGGTCTATTTTTCATTTGACTCAGAATATCCGCTGTTCAAGATATGGAAATCAGTCCGATGGGACAGGATAGGGTATTTCATCCAGTAAAAAACCGGGAGGTTCAGTATGCCCTGCAGCGATAACAGGATAGGATGCGAAGTTTACGAGAACCTTTCATTTTCAGTAATAGTGATAGACAAAGACTTTAATGTAATCTCAAGAAATAATAAAGCAGAAGAAAAACTCAAAGAAAGTCTCAACAAGAGTGACTGCACAAAATGCTATTCTCTTACTCACGGCAGGGATAAACCATGCTATTATTACGATGAAATGTGCCCTGTCAAAGAATGCTTCGAAACGAAAGAATTCACCAGAGCTGTTCACAGGCACATATATGAAGGAAACGAAGTTTTTGAAGAGATCAATGCCACGCCGGTATTTGATAATGAAGGAAACATACTCTATGTAATAGAAGAAGTAAGAGATATCTCAAAACTTCTAAAGCTCGAAACTGTGATAAACAGCCTGAGGGGAGAGGTAAAGCTTCTTCAGGGACTTCTGCCGATCTGTGCATCCTGTAAAAAGATAAAGGATGATGAAGGGTACTGGAAAGAGGTTGAGAATTATATTGCCGACCGTTCCGACGCAAAATTCTCACACTCGATCTGTCCTGACTGTTTAAAGGAACTCTATCCTGAGGTCGCTAAGAAAATGGAAGAGAAAAAATCATCCGGAAAAAACTCATAAAACTGTTGCATTTATCCTATAACTGATTTATATTTGGTATCTTCGCGCGGAAACGATTGATCTTTAGGCACAAAATCAGGTCAATTATGATGTCCGGGCGTCTCTTTTTCATTGGGAATTATCCGTAAATGAAAGAGAAATGACAGTGACGAGAACAAATTAAAATAGACGAAAACAGGAGAAACAATGAAAACAATTAGCGCCAAGCACAGCGATATTGACAGAAAGTGGCATATCGTTGACGCTGAAGGAAAAACCCTCGGAAGGATAGCTACCGAAATAGCTATGAAACTGATGGGCAAGCATAAACCGCTTTATACGCCCCACATCGATCTCGGTGACTTCGTGGTTGTGGTCAATGCTGAAAAAGTGCATCTCACTGGAAGCAAGGAGACAGACAAAAAGTATTTCAGTCACTCCGGTTATTTCGGAAGCGATAAATTCATCAGTGTCGAGAAAGTCAGAGAGAAACATCCTGACAGACTGATATCTTACGCAGTAAGCGGAATGCTCCCGAAGAACAAGATGAGAGACAGAAGGCTAACCAGACTAAAAGTTTATGCGGGACCGGAACATCCGCATACAGCTCAGCAACCAGAACCCATAAATTTCAAATAAGGATATAAGATAAATGAAAGTTAATGCTCAGGGATTCTATACAGCTGTAGGAAGAAGAAAATCTGCTACGGCGAGAATAAGAATGAAGGAAGGCAGCGGAAAGATAATGGTCAATAATTCCGAAAGCCTGAATTATTTTAAGAAAAAACTGCTTCAGATGGACCTCGAACAGCCGCTTGACCTTACCGGCAATCATGACAAATTCGATATTTTCGTAAATGTCAGAGGCGGAGGTCTTTCAGGACAGGCAGGAGCGACCAGGCTCGGAATTGCAAGAGCGCTTGTTCTGCTTGACGAGAACTACAAGAGAGCTTTAAGAGCAGCAGGAATGCTTACAAGGGACTCCAGACAGAAAGAAAGAAAAAAATACGGTCTGGCGAAAGCAAGAAAAAGATTCCAGTTCTCAAAGAGATAACGGAATAAACATAAAAACAAAGTATCCCGTGATCTTCGCGTTGGGGTGCGGCATGAATACAGCCGTTTCAACAGAAGATGTGACCGGGATGCGGATAATCCGGATAAAAAGATCCGGATGCGCTTGAAAAAGCGGATAACCCCAAAAAAAAGGAGAAAAAATGCCGAGAGTTACCGTTCAACAACTGCTGCTGGCAGGATCGCACTTCGGACACCTGTCCAAAAGATGGAACCCTAAGATGAGACCTTACATTTTCACAAAGAAGAAAGGTATCCATCTTATCGATCTTAACAAAACTGTCGAAAAGATAGACGAAGCCTGCAATGCAGCTATGAAGATCATTGCAAAAAGAGGAAAGATCCTTTTCGTCGGAACAAAACAGCAGGCCAAGGACCTTCTTAAAGAAGAAGCCGAAAGGTGCCAGATGAACTATGTTACCGAAAGATGGCTGGGAGGTTTTCTGACCAATTTCCAGACTATCAGAAACTCCATCAGGACTCTTGAGGATCTTGAGAGAAAAGCTACTGACGGAACATACCAGAAGATCAACAAAAAAGAGATAATCCTTATTGAAAAGGAAAAGGCAAAACTGCTGAAGATCCTTGAAGGTGTAAGAACGATGAAGGTTATCCCCAATGCGATCTTCGTAGTTGATACAATACAGGAATCAATTGCAATAAAAGAAGCTAAAAAGCTTAAAATACCGGTATTCGCGATCTGCGATACGAATTCAAACATTGACGATATCGATTATGTGATACCCGCGAACGATGACGCTTTTAAATCGATAGGACTCATAACAAAAGTTTTCAGTGACGCTATACTTGAAGCAAGCCAGGTTGCCAATATAAAAACAAGTGACGAGGCGAGACCGGCAAGAGAAAACGCGGAAGCTCAGGACAGAAAAAGAGCTCCGAAGAGACCTTTGAAGAAAACTTCTGATGAAACTGAAAAACCGGAAGAAGGATCAGACAACCAAATTAACAGCGGAGAGTAGATTATGGCAGAAATATCAGCAAAGATGGTTGGAGAGTTGAGAAGATCAACAGGCTCGCCTATGATGGATTGTAAAAAAGCTTTGAGCGAAGCTGAAGGAGATTTCGAAAAAGCGGTAATGATCCTCAGGGAAAAAGGAATGGCCAAGGCTGCAAAGAGGATAGGCAACGAGACTAATGAAGGAAGAATATTCTGCAGGATCTCCGACGACAGTAAAACAGTATCAATGCTTAAACTTACCTGCGAAACAGAACCGGTTAAAAGCACCAAAGAATTTATCGAATTCGGCGAGAAAATGTCAGACATAGCATTTTCGGGAGATTTCGCGAAATTTGAAAGTCCGGAAGTGGTTGAACAGCTGACGGAGATCAGAGCCAAACTCGGTGAAAATATTACTATAGTTGAATACGACAGAATGGAAGGTGATCTGGTATCCTATTACATTCACATGAACTTTAAAGTCGGCGTGATCATAAAACTGTCGCTGAGTGATAAGTCAAAAAGCAGTGATGAGGCAGTTCAGGAACTCGCAAAGAATCTTACACTCCAGATAGCTTCTCTTTCACCCAGATCTGTTTCGTCAGACGATCTCGACCCTGAATATGTAAAAGGCGAGCTCGATCTGATAAAAAGCCAGCTTAAAGAAGACCCGAAGAATGCAAACAAGCCTGATAACATCATAGAAAAGATAGTCGAAGGAAGAAAGGGCAAAATATTCGCGGAATCATGTCTTCTGGATCAGGAGTATGTAAAAGAAAAAATGACCATCAGTGAACTTATAGCATCAGTCGAAAAAGAATCGGGAACGGAGATCAAAATAGATAAATTCGTCCGTTTTCAGATCGGCGGTCAATAAAATTTATTAAGGCTTTGAAATTTCAAAGCCTTTTTTACAACAGGGCGGTAAATTATGGATAAAACGGTATATAAAAGGATTCTTCTCAAGCTGTCCGGCGAAGCGCTTGTCGGAGACCGGGGTTACGGGATCGACTCGGCGGTTCTTGCAAATACGGCAGATGAAGTAAAAAGTATATATGACCTCGGGATCAGCATAGGCATCGTGATCGGCGGAGGCAATATATTCAGAGGTCTTTCATCGAACGCAAAGAACATGAACAGAGTTCAGGCGGATCAGATGGGAATGCTTGCTACGGTGATAAATTCGATCGCAATTCAGAATGCTCTCGAACATGCAGGGATCAGTTCAGTGATCCAAAGCGCAATAGCAATGAACTCAATCGCAGAACCCGTTGATATTAAGAGATCCGGAAAATATTTCGCTGATGGAAAGGTCGTGATCTTTGCGGGAGGAACGGGTAATCCGTATTTTACGACCGATACTGCCGCAGTTTTAAGAGCCCGTGAAATTGATGCCGATGTAATGATAAAAGCCACAAAAGTTGACGGGGTTTATGACTCCGATCCGGTAAAAAATCCTGAAGCGAAGAAATTCGACAGAATTTCCTATATTGATGTTCTTAATAAAAATCTGAGAGTACTCGATATTACAGCGATCAGCTTCAGTATGGAGAACAATTTAAAGATAGGGGTTGTCAACCTTCTTAAGCCGGGTCATCTCAAAAGTTTCGTTCTGGGTGAAAATACGGGATCACTGATCAGTTAATTTTCTGTAATCTCTCAGACAAAACCGAACCGTCCTTTCAGGGCGGTTTTTTATTTTAAAAAAATACAAGAAAAGACTTGACAAATGATTCCTTATTGCATAATTTTGTTACAGTGTATAAAAATGGATAAAAATGGGGAAAATGGGATTTTTTTCAGGCAAATACAGATACTCGCTCGATGAAAAGAACCGTATCAATTTCAAAAAAATTCTCAACCGTTTCGGTGT
>JAFGUL010000219.1 GCA_016938535.1 Candidatus Delongbacteria bacterium | reverse complement strand
AAAGAATATCTTGAAAAAGATATGGCTGAGTAGATCAGTAAAATTCTAAACTTTATTCGTTAAAAATATTTTTTCTTATAAGTTCTAATCTCAGATCCCGCATTTTGGACTTTATGTCATCTTTGCCTTTATAACCGTTCCCGACCTGCACTTCAAGCTCGCAGTAATCAGGCAGATGCGACCAGTATAGAGTTCCTGTTCCGTCGCCGGACATGTTTGAAACAGAATCTTCGCCGGGAATAGGTCCGTTGTAGGGCTCAATATTGAAATTCACTCTTCCGTTATATTGAAGAACTCCCGAGTTGAAAAGCCTGAAAAAAGAATAACTGCTGTCAATATACTCATTTATCTTCATAACTCTGTCCGTGAACCCGTCGTGATAGGAATAAATTCCGTAAACATGTAAAAAATCCGGCCTTTCTGATCCGTAGGTCCAGGATACTTCAAGCATGTCGGAAAGATTTATTTCAGCGTTCGGATAAACTGTCGAGTAATCGGCATCCGTGCCGTTGATCTCAATATTATCATCTATAAGCGCCGGTCTGGACTGATTGCCGAAAATTGCTCCAAATTCCGTGTTCACTTCAAAATAAACAGTACTGTAGATACGAAGAACCGACGCCTGCTGCGAAGTGAGGTAAAAATCTATGTAACCCGGATTTAGAGTAAAATTATCTCTCGATGAAAATATTTCTCCGTCGATCTTAAAATAATTGAATTCAGGCAACGGTGAGGCCATCAGTTTACCTTCTATCTTCAGGTCATATGAAGACTGTTTATAAAGATAATCTTCTGACTCCATAATATAAGCCGTTACTCTCTGACCTTCCTCATTTATGATGGTATTATTATCAAAATTACATGAAGTGAGTATCGTAACCGCTGAAAACACAAATAATGAAAGGATATTTATTTTTTTCATTGATCACCCTGTTTAATTAAGGACTTATGTAGAGTGTATAGAGTTTTGTATCGTTATTGTAGGAAGTCGAAATGGTAATACCTTTTCCATCCTTAAAAAAAATTATCTCTGTGATCTCGTTACCCACGATGATTTCTTTTTCCCTGATCGCCCTGTTGGTAAATCCGTTATCAACCAGTTCTTTGGACTGATCAACAAGCCACATATCAAGCTTTAGTTTAGTGTCCTCATCGACATTTTCAGATCTGTAAACTGCTGTGTAACCTCCCGACTTCTTTCTGATCTCCGTGAAAGTAAGTTCAAGAGGCACTTCGATCCCGTATTCTTCAAGCCTTGCCATCATTCCTTCTTCGGTTGAAATTGAGGCTTTTTTCTGAGGAGAATCCTTTACTTCAGCAGAATCGCTACTTTTCTTTTCTCCGCCGCATGATACCAAAAACATTGTCATAAGAATAAGAATGAGCGTCAGTGGTTTTTTCATAGTAGTCTCCCGTTTTTATTTTATTGTTATACTCTCATCCGACAATATAACGAATTATACGGTTTAAATCAAATTTAGTTCTTAAAGAAAGAATGTAACCATGAACGGAACAAGCACAGTAAGCACCGTACCCGAAAAGACTGATATGACAGCGTAATCCTTACCGGAATAGCGTGTAATTATAGGCAGTGTTGTGTCCATCGAAGTAGCTCCGCCTGAAGCTATCGGTGCGAGTTTTCCAAAGAAGAGGAGCAACAGCGGCGCACAGATTAAGGTTATTACTTCGCGTATGATGTTGGAAAGAAGCGCGACCACTCCGAGGCTCTCCCCTCTCAGTTCAGTTATGTATATGCTCGACAGGCTGTAGTAACCGAATCCCGACCCGACAGCGAGACATTCGTTTAGCGTGATGTCTGATATGAAATATGATACAGCCGCCGCGCCTGCAAGTGTACCTACGATCACCGAAACAGGTACGAGAAGGACTTTAAAGTGAAGTTTTTTGATGATCCTGAAAACTTTAAGATCGCTACCGATTGAGATCCCTATCAGAAAAAGCAGAAAATGAAGTGCGTAATTGCTCATGCCGCTGCCTATCGAAAGGTCAGAACCGTTCATCAACAGACCTGAGGTTATCCCTGCAGCAAAAAAAAGTATTATCACGATGCTACTTTTCATCTGTGCCTCTGAAGAAAATTCTGTAAACTATCCAAGAGGCAGCCGCACTTCCCAGAACAGCGGAAAGGCTGATCACAAAAGCTTTCATACCGAGGCTGTGAAGATTTTTCACGATCACTTCGTTCGCGCCGACTGAGAGTCCGAGAAAGAAAAGCAGGGCGAGCAATGAATAAAATGTTATCTTATCAAGGTGTTTAAGTAAGGCTTTTCTTTCTTTTAGAAAATAGCCGGTCAAGCCTCCGATCACCAGCGCGACAAGTACCGAGTTCATAGTCCGGCGCTCTCCCATTTTCCGCCACTCAGGATCATTTTTTCTTTATAACCCGCATCTTTTAATATTTGGGTTACAAGCTCAAAATTACCGTCAATGTGTTCGGGTCTGTGCGCGTCGGAATTAAGTGTCACCGGTATCTTAAGGTGAGCAGCCTCTTTAAGCGCCCAGGCACTGGGGTATGGTTCTGTCAGAAAACCTCTCGTTATGCCTCCGGTATTCACATCAAGCATCGTTCCCTTGTCCGAAATAAATTCGAGAACTTTCATGACCTCATCTTTATACCAGCTCTCCCCTTCGTGAAAAAACTTGTTTTGTGTATTATTTATCTTTATCAGGTCGAAGTGCCCGATTATTTCAGGCTCAAATTTTTCTACCATTTGAATTATTCTAGAATAAAATTCACCGACCATTTTTTTGATGTCACCTTTAAAGTAATCGAAGACGGTTTTCTTAAAATCATCGAATTTGCAGTCAACACCGTAAATATCTTCCTCGTCAAAGAAATAGTGGATCGAGCCTATCCTGTAATCTAAATCGTACTCATAGAAGTCATTGCTTTCAACTCCTGGCAGAAAGTCCAGTTCAAGTCCGCAGTATATTTCTATCCTGTCTGAGTAAAATTCTTTCAGTCTTTTTGTCTCGGAAAAATATTCCTTAACTCTATCCTGAGTAAGCTCCCAGTGTTTTTTGAATTTTGTCGGACCGTGCTCGGAGAAGCCTATTGAGACAAATCCTTTTTCAATTGCAGCTTTAACATAATCTTCCAAATCGGCCTTTCCGTCAGAGAAATTACTGTGCATGTGGTAGTTCGTTTTTATCATTTGCAGTCCCGTGCTGTTTGTTCGACCATCCAAATATATAAAAGAGTCTTGAAAATATCAACCTCATTAAGCTCAATATTAGGATTGATTAAAAATTACTTATTGTTTATATTTATATCTGATTATAACTATTGCTTAGAAGGACTTAAACAGTGGCTGATGTAAAAAAGCTGATCAAAATAATGCTCATACAGTGGAAACTGATGCTGTCGGGGCTTTTCACAATGATAATTTTCGCCGTTTTGAGCGGAATAAGCGTTACTATGGCCGTTCCTCTTTTCGATTATGTGTTCGGTTCCAAAAGAGTGTCTGACGATATTAAGACTTTCGGACAGTTCTTTT
>JAFGUL010000005.1 GCA_016938535.1 Candidatus Delongbacteria bacterium | reverse complement strand
GTTCATGATAACCGACTGGGGCGATGCCGGGCACATTCATCCTTTCTCTGTCACCGAAAATTTATTTAATACGGCATTTAAAGTGTTCAATGGTAGTATAGTTGAGAAATATCATGCAAAAGATGAAATAAATGAAATTATAAAATGTTTAGATGAAGTACATTATGCCGATTATCTGAACTCTGAATGTGTCAGGAACAAGCCGGAATATGTAACGAAACTGCTTTTTCATGACTGTCCTTTTTCCGGAAAAAGTTTTGCCGGTCAGTCTATCCTTCAGCTGAACGGACTGCTCGACAGGATAAGTAAAGTCAGAAGATCGGTAAGAGATGTAAAATTCGGGACGGAATTCGAAAAGGATATACAATTATTCGCCGACCAGACTATACTGTTCAAAAAGAAGATCGAACTCCATCTGGCGATAAGGAAAAATTCTCCGGCGGTAACTGTCAGCAGACTGATAGAGGAGTACATTGTGGGACTTAGAAGATGGTTCGCTGACTTTATGGAGAACTGGCTGTCTAACAGTCAGCCGATGGGACTTTTTTTTCACATTCACTTTGAAAAGAAGATGGAAAACGACCTTCTGCACGGTCAGTACAAATTCTGCGGGACAGAATACGAAAATATACCCAAAAAAAATCTGTATGACGATCCCGAATACCTGAACCTGTTCAGCGTTGGAAACCCGGATGCGCTTAAAAAGCTCTGGGAGAACGCTTTACTATAAAAGGAGAAGTTATGTTCGATGATAATGATATGAAATTCATGAAAAAAGCTTACCTTCTTGCGATGAGAGCTTATGAAGAGGGAGAAGTACCGATAGGCGCGGTGATCGTGCGGGAGGGGAGTATAATAGGCGAGGGCTACAACCAGACCGAGCTTTTAAGGGACGCGACCGCCCACGCAGAAATGATCGCAATTACCGCCGCCGAGAACAGTAAAGACAACTGGCGCCTCAACGACTGCACTTTGTACGTCACCGCGGAACCATGCATGATGTGCACCGGCGCGATTTCACTTTCCAGGATAGGAAGAGTCGTTTTCGGACTCGAAGACCCCAGAATGGGCTTTATTTCGTCAAAATTCGACGGTCTCAAAGAACTCAACATAAACAAGACCGTAACAGTTGAAAGCGGCCTGATGCGCAATGAAATTCAGGAACTCATGCAGAATTTTTTCCGCGAGCTGAGGGAGAGGGATAAGAACAAAGCGAAAAAATAATTATCTTGTATTTTTGGAATCTATTACTTATATTTGTCAATAATTTTGGAATCTAAAATTAAAATAAGGCAATAATTTTGGAAAGACAGCTCATAAATCAAATATTAAAAGACCTCAGTGCGAAACATATTTCACTTATCATAGGCGCAAGGCAGACAGGCAAAACGACACTTCTCAAACAGGTTTCGGACAGGCTCAGTCTTGATCACAAATCGGTGTTTTACATCACTCTCGAAGACAGAGAAATGCTTGAAATGCTTGACAATAATCCTAAAAATCTGCTCCAGCTTATAGCCAAACCGGACGGGAAAGAAAGACGGTATGTTCTTATTGACGAGATCCAGTACCTGAAAGATCCTTCGAATTTTCTTAAATTTCATTACGACACATATCTTGATAAGATAAAGTTTATCGTTACAGGCTCATCAAGTTTTTACATTGACCGAAAATTCAAAGATTCGCTGGCGGGAAGAAAAAGAATTTACGAACTTTCGACTATGTCATTAAAAGAAGTCCTCATTTTTAAAGGAGAGAAAGAACTTGCAGAATATTTGAATGCCGATGATATCCCTCTGTTGTATCTCGACAGAATAAAAGAGTATTTTTATGAATATCTTATCTGGGGAGGTTATCCCGAGGCTGTTCTGAGCGGCAGTGAAAAGGATAAAAGAGCCGTATTGAAAGAGATAGCTGATTCGTACGCAAAAAAGGACGCTGCTGAAAGCAACTTGAATTACCACGATAAATATTTGAATCTGATGAGACTTCTCGCTTCACAAACAGGGGGGCTTCTTAACATAAACAGCCTTGTTTCAGATGTCGGACTGGACAATAAAACAGCAGCTCATTATATTTGGGTCATGCGGAAATCATTTCATATACATAACCTTGCTCCATTCCATCAAAATCTGTCATCCGAACTCAGAAAGATGCCTAAAATCTATTTTGCCGACCTCGGTTTAAGAAACACACTCATTAACGACTACAGCCCGATCGGAACAAGAAAAGACAAAGGCGAGCTTTTTGAAAACTATGTTTATCTGATACTCAAAAGCAGATACGGAGAGGACAATTTAAAATTCTGGCGGACGCAGGACGGGAATGAAATTGACTTCATAGCCAAAAACGATACCGGCGACACTTACGCTTATGAGGTTAAATACGACAGATCTGCCTTTAAAGGAAGCAAATACAGAGCTTTCACAAACGCTTATTCGGAAAT
Organism: Candidatus Delongbacteria bacterium; assembly: GCA_016938535.1. The sequence continues at coordinate 162 of JAFGUL010000005.1, read as the reverse complement.
ACCTCTCGAATGCATAAGCCCGGACGATGCGCTAAAAGCTTTTTAGGAGAACAAACTGAAAAAAGATTTGTAAACAACTAAAACAATGTGTATCTTACTGTACAAGTGAATCAAAGGAAGCCTCCCGATGGCTGAAAAAAGCATAATACGGACTGTTCTTGT
>JAFGUL010000038.1 GCA_016938535.1 Candidatus Delongbacteria bacterium | reverse complement strand
TTCATACTTAAATTTTCCATGAAGCAGAATCATGTTCAGATGGACAGTTTTGAATCGGATATTATTAAAAGGGGAGACAAAAATTATCTTAGTATATTGGGATGTCTGAGAAAAATGCAGTCGAAGGGTATGATCGTTCTTGAAGGCCGGAGAAGAAGGGGAAGCGACAATTTTAATCCCGTGATCCAGATAGACGATTTCGTGTTTTCGAGAGTGGTTCTCGGAGAGGATACTTACAGCAAAGTTGATTTTAGCGATGTTTATTCGGTTCTTGAAGCTGCCGATGACCTTATTGACAGAAGGTGTGACGAAAAGATAGGGGAGGACAGGTTTTTTAACGAATTCGATAATCTTTGCGAGAGGATAAGTGACAAAGTGTCTCTTAAACGCATAATTGACAAATATGGTACTATCGAAAAAGCAATGATAATGAGAGCCTGCGTGACTGCTTTAAAAAGCGGAAGGTCGGACGACCTGAATAATTTTATTTCAGAGATATTCAGTTCACTGAAAAGCGTCGCGAGAGCATCGGGGAAGATCTATGAGGGAAGGATGCCTTGTTTCAAAGATAAAGTGCTTAAGCTTGAAGAAAGCGGAGGATTTTTCGGAATGATGGGCAGTCCGGATTTCGTTCTTACGGAAAAATATTATGAGAAAATATTCGAAAGCAAAATTAAAAGGAAGAAAAATGATCTGAGGACTGTTTATACCGAGCATATCAAGTCCTCAAAGATATCAAAAGAGCTCTTTTTTGACCCGGAGCTTAAGGGAAAAGTGGATGTTCTCGTTTCAGCTCTCGACGGTAAAAAGTTCGCCGAAGTGACAAAAAAGCTCAAAAACAGCGGTTTCGCGCCGGGACTGGTGAGCCTGCTGCATGGTTATCCGGGAACGGGAAAAACAGCAACTGTACATGAAATTGCCAGAAGAACAAAAAGAGATGTCCTGCAGGTTGATATCTCGAACATAAACGACAAGTTCGTGGGTGAGAGCGAAAAGCGCCTGAAGGAAGTGTTCAACGAGTATAAAAAAGCGAAAAAGTGCCTGTCAAAAACACCGATCCTTCTTTTCAACGAGGCAGATGCGCTGATAGGACGGAGAATAAATGTTAAGGACAGCGTTGACCAGATGAACAACAATATGCAGAACATACTGCTTGAAGAGCTTGAAAAGTTCGACGGTATATTTTTCGCGACCACCAACATGACCCACAATATGGATGACGCTTTCAACAGAAGATTTCTATACAAAATCGAGTTCAAAAAGCCGTCCGCTGCGGTCAGAATGAAAATATGGAAGTCGAAGATGAAAGATATACCTCAAAAGTGGATAAAAGAACTTTCCGCTTTCGACCTGACGGGGGGACAGATAGATAATATTGTCAGAAAGTACATGATAGATTCGATACTTCTCAATACCGGCAGTCTAACTCAGCTTATGAAAATGTGCTCGGATGAAGTCTCGTTCAAAAAAGAAAGCTCCAGGATGATAGGTTTCGGAAAAAGATGATAAATTATCACTAAATGTATTGGTTGGCTTTAGAGCCTGAAAATCATAACTTTAGGAGAAATAAAAGGTAGGTAAAAATGAATATAGAATATCTGATAGTTAAAGAAGCGGACAGGGATCAGATAATCGCATTATACAAGCATGCGGGCTGGTGGACGGCTTCCGATGATGAGGATGTTTCGTTCGTTGATGGAATAATCAGCTCTACCTTTAAATTCGCGATCGCAAAGTCTGACGGAAAGATCATCGGAATGGGCAGAGCTATCAGCGACGGAGTGAGCGATGCGTACATTCAGGATGTGACGGTTGATCCGTCCTTCCGTAAAAAAGGTATCGGATCCGGTATAATCAGGCTTCTTGTTAAAAGTCTGAAAGAAGAAAAAATAGGCTGGATCGGACTTATCTCCGAGCCCGGTGCGGAAAACTTCTATCATGAACTCGGATTCGAAGTAATGAAAGACCACACGCCCTACATATATAAACAGGATAAAAATTGTGACTAAACCGAGGCTGGAACTTTCCGCATTTCAGGAGCTGGACAAAGATAATATCGGTATGATAAAGTGTTATCTTAAAAAGTACCGATACGATACATGCGATTACAACGCTACGAATTTTTTCGCGTGGAGTCATTTTATGAATGTTAAGTGGGGAATGTATAAGGACAGGATACTTTTCTATAATTTCAATACACAGTTCATGCTCTATCCTCTCGGCGAAAAACTAAGCCCGGAAGAAATGTTCAGTGTATCTAACATGATCGAGAATGAAGGCTTCAAGGGGAATTTTATTTCTGTACCCGAGCATTATATTGAGGATAATCCGGGCATCAATTCTCATTTTGAGCCTGTATTCGACAGATGTAATTCCGATTATGTTTATCTTTCGGAGAAACTTGC